>CAYSCB010000190.1:0-6301 GCA_964429335.1 uncultured Aquihabitans sp. | reverse complement strand
CCGGACCAACCGACAACCGCTCGACCACCCGCGCCCCCGCGCGGGCACACCCGCGTCCCTCGGTGCCGTTCAAGCGCGAGTCCCTCGGATGCCGATGGGGCGCCATGGCCCGTGCACATCCGATTCATCCGACACTCTGCGCAGCGTCGGGGCTCGTCCTCGCCGGCCTGCTCGTCGCGTGTGCCGCGCCCAGTCGTCCCAGCTCCGGACCGACCACCCCGACCTCGACCACTCCCACCTCCGGTGCGACGCGGCCGTCGAGCTCGACGCTGGGGCCGTGTCCGCTGTTCCCGGCCGACAACGTGTGGCACGCCGACGTCCGGTCGCTGAGCACCCACCCGCGCTCGGACGACTGGCGCGGCACGATCGGGACCACCAAGGGGCTCAAGGCTGACTTCGGATCCGGCACCTGGGCCGGCGGAGCGATCGGCATCCCGTTCACCCGTGTCGGTGCCGGTCAGGCGAACGTGCCGGTCAGCTTCGCCTACGACGACGAGAGCGACCCCGGGCCGTATCCCATCCCGGCCGACGCACCGGTCGAGGCCGGCTCGGATCACCACGTGATCGTCGTCGACGACTCGACGTGCCGGCTGTACGAGACCTACGACTCGACACGGCAGTCCGACGGATCCTGGACCGCAGGGTCGGGCGCCACCTGGGACCTCCGCTCGAACGCCCTGCGACCGGCAGGATGGACCTCCGCCGATGCGGCAGGGCTCCCGATCCTGGCGGGACTGGTCCGCTACGAGGAGGTGGCCGCCGGCAACATCGACCATGCCGTCCGCTTCACGGCGCCCGTCACCCAGCGCTCGTACGTGTGGCCGGCACGGCACCAGGCAGGTTCGACGAGCTCGGCCACCGCTCCGCCGATGGGGGCGTGGTTCCGCTTGCGGGCCGACTTCGACACGTCCGTGCTCGGTCCGCAGGCCCGAGTCGTCGCGGATGCCCTCAAGGTGCACGGCATGGTCCTCGCCGACAACGGGTCGGCCTGGTACCTGTCCGGCGCGCCCGATGAGCGGTGGGACAACGACGACCTGCGCACGCTCGCCTCGATCAAGGGCACCGACCTGGTCGCGGTCGACACGGCACCGTTGATGGTCTCGCCGGATTGGGGTGCCGCCGGTTGAGCCATCGCAATCAGCTGGGATCGGAGTGCCTTCGAACGCCTCCGACGGCGCTCATGCTCGCCGGTAGCGGCGTTCGAACTCGACCAGGCTGATCCCGAGCGCGTCGCAGATCGCCTCGGGTTCGACGAGGTCGACCCTGCGTTCACATCCTTCGATCTTCGCGATCAGGGTGTGCGTGCAGTCCAATCGATCGGTGAGCTCGTGCATGTGAGCCCCTTGGATCCTCGGGTGTCGCGGACCATCGAAGCGAGGCGTCGACCCCGCTCGGGGTGGATGGCACTGCGCACAGGGCAGTCGTGTCGACCATGTCATGTCGACCGCCTCGAATGCTCACAAGATCGGAACCTGTGCCGAATAGGAGGGACAACTGCCGACTCATGTGGAGACCTGAGGAAGGACATTCATGACTGAGAGCACGGATACCAACGCCGAGGTGAAGCCGGCCCGCCGGGGGCTCATGGAGGAAGTCGATACGGGAACACGTGGCCGTGGTCTCGGAGCTCGCCGCCAATCCGCGACGTGGCTCCGTCCCATCATGGTCGTCACCGTGTGCGCGTTGGCTGTCTACGCCACGGTCGGATCCAGTGAGGAGAGCGGCAAAGGCAGTGGCGGCACTGCGACCACGGCGGCTGCATCGGAGAACGGCTCGACTACACCTCCGCCCGCGGCCTCGACGCAGCAGAACCCGATCCCACTTGGCACAGATGTCGAGGTTGCTGCAGGGTGGAACTTGAAGGTGAACTCTGCTGAGCTGAACGCCAATGCGACGGTGGCAGCAGCCAACCAGTTCAACAAGCCCGAACCTGGCAAGCAGTTCGTCTTGGTCAACGTGACGATCACCAATCGTTCGGATCAGCCGAGCGCTCCGTTCACGAACCTCAAGGTCTCGCTGCTTCCACCATCGGGTGTCGCTGCAGACTCAGCCTTTGCAGCAGCGATCCCCGGTGAGATCGACACCACCGCGCAGATGCAGCCAGGTGCGTCGATCACGGGCGTGATCCCGTTTCAAGTTCCGACCGCCGACGTTACGGCAACGGTGCTGCTCGGTCAGTCTGTCTTCACTCTCGACGCGAAGAAGGACCAGAAGTTCTTCGCGATCCAGTAGTCGCGGTTCGAACATGACCGAAAGGCCTGTTGTGGTGGTGTTCGCCGGTCACCGGGTGAGCGACCGGCTGACGCCCGGCGAGTTGCTGCTTCACCCGATCGTGCTCGCGTCGATCGGCCTGATCATCGTCAACGACCGGGTGCTCAAGCACACTGTTCCCGGAGTGCTCACCGGCAAGCTCTCCGACGTGGCGGGCATGGTGTTCTTCCCGCTGCTGCTTGTCAGCTTGGCTGAGAGTGCGTTGTGGGTGTTCCGGCGTCATTCCTGGGCCCTCGGTCCTGCGGCTGTCGTCACGGCGGCGACCGTGGTCGGGGTCAGTTTCGTCCTCACCAAGACGTGGCACCCGGCCGCAGCGGCCTACCGCTCGGTGCTTGGGTATGTCTTCTGGCCCGCCTACGCCGTGGTCGACCTGGTGCGGTTCCGGCCGTTGCCATCGATCCGTCGTTTCGATGTCGTGCAGGATCTGACCGATCTCGTCGCACTTGCCGCGCTGGTGGTTCCTGTTCGCATCGCCCGGAGCATGAGAGGCGCACCTCAGGTCGACCACGGCCGGCGGCGTCTCCGCCAGGACACCTGAATGGTGCGCTCACGGCAGCCCCTTCAAGTCGACGCACGCGTACCTGGGTGCACTACCGTTGCCGCGGCTCACCCGCTGCCGAACTCGACCGCTCCAGAGGCCGCGCGACAGTGGTGGCGTGCGGGTCCTGTTCGTCCACCACGACGCGAACTCCGGTGACGGTCATGTCGGCCGCGCGTTCGCCGCGCTCGGCGCGGAGATCACCGTCCACCAGGTGTGCGCGGACCCCGGCAGCCCGACGGGTTCCACGACCTTTCCCGCCCCGAACCACTACGACCAGGTCGTGCTGTTCGGATCCCGATGGTCGGTCGACGACCCGCAGGTCGCCCACTGGGTCGAGGCCGAGATCGAGTTCCTCCGCGCCGCCGACCACGCCGGGGTCCCGGTGCTCGGGCTCTGCTTCGGCGGCCAGATCCTGGCCGTCGCGCTCGGCGGGTCCGTCGGACGGACCGAGCATCCCGAGATCGGATGGCTGCCCGTCGAGGTGAACGCGGCCGGGGTCGACGCCGGCGTCGAAGCCGGACCGTGGCTGCAGTGGCACTTCGACGCCTTCACCGTCCCGCCCGGCGCCACCGAGCTCGCTCGGAGCCCCGCGGGCGCCCAGGTGTTCCGGGCCGGGCCGCACCTCGGTCTGCAGTTCCACCCCGAAGCGGACCGCGACGTGCTCCGGGGCTGGATGGTCGACGACCTCGACCAACTCGTCGGTGCCGGCCTCGATGCCGAAGCTCTGCTGGCCGAGGCCGATGCCTGCACGACGCAGCGGCCCACCGTGCTCGTCGCCTGGTCGCCCGGATCCTTGCCTCCGCAACGCCCGACCTCGGCGGTGAGGATCGATGTGGAACCGCTGCCGACGACGGTTGATGCCGCGGACCGGTCCCACTCGCTCACCTGCGCTGTTCGGTCGCGCCGAACTTTCACGAAATGGGAGATATCGTCCAGTTCGTGGAAAAGACAGCGAGTCCGAGCCTGTTGCCGATCCTGCGATCCCGCCAGCAGGGGGAGTTGCTTGCCGACATCCTCGACGATCCCTCCCGTGAACTGTCGTTGACGGATCTGTCTGGAAGGTTGAACATCCCCCTGGCGTCGGTGCACCGGGAGATCGAGCGCGCCGAGGCTGCGGGCATCGTCTGCTCACGCCGCGTCGGTAGAACGAGGTTGGTCGCGGCAGCACCATCGAGCCCTTACTTCGGGGCGTTGCGGCAACTGCTCGTCAGCTCGTTCGGGGTGCCGGAGCGATTGAGGCGGGCACTCGAAGGAGTCGTCGGCGTGAAGGAGGCCCACATCTTCGGTTCGTGGGCTGCAAGTTGGCATGGCGAGGACCCTGGACGGCCGGTCGGGGACATCGACCTACTCGTACTCGGGGACGGCGACCGCGACGCGCTCTACAGGGCGTGTCACGACGTCGGCACCGCCGTCGGGCGGGAGATCCAGGTGCAGATTCGGCCGGCAGACTGGCTCAGGAACGGCAGCGGGTCGTTCCACGACACCCTGCTGAGTCGGCCCATGGTTCAGGTGTTGCCGTCAGCAGGTTCCGACAAGAAGGACGAGACCTCGTCGATGGCCCGCTCAGCTACCTGAGCCGCCCAACGAGCATCACCTTCAGTGACCTCGCTCGAACCGTCGACGTCGAGGTACTCAAGCCGGTGGCGCATCCCCGCGAAGGTCGACGCGGTCGAGGCATCGAACACCACGGAACGCACGTCCATCATCGCAGCCGTTCGTCATCCCCGACGTCGCCCGCGCCTGACCTCGGCTCGCCGGAAAATGGGAACGTGTTCTAGCGTGCAGGCCGGCGCTCACCGGACCCCGGTGGACGTGTCCCGTTCAACACCTCGGGGGTTCCTGGTGAACGACGCCCAGGGGGGCGCAGAGCTCCTGCACGCCCCGCTCGTCATCGAATACGGGTTCATGCGCACGACCGGTCCCGTGATCGGCGCGTTTCTGACCGGTCTCCGGGAGCGGCGTGTCCTCGCCATCACCGGTGTCGACGGCCGTGTCGTGTGCCCGCCGGTCGAGTACGACCCGACCACCGGTGCACCGCTGACCGACATGGTCGAGGTCGGCGCCGAGGGCACCATCACCTCGTGGAGCTGGGTCGCCGAGCCCCGCGAGGACGAGCCGCTGTCGACGCCGCACGCGCTGGCGTTGATCCGACTCGACGGCGCGGACACCTCGATGCTGCACGTGATCGACGCGCCGGGGCCCGACTCGGTGCGCACCGGTGCACGGGTCCGCATCCGCTGGGCGGAGGAGCCCGAGGGCCTGATCACCGACATCGCCTGCTTCGAACTGCTGGAGGCCTGACGTGAGCACAGACAGCGATCGCAGCATCTCGACCCTGCCCGACGGGCTGTGGGCCCAACCGCAGCCCAACGTGCCCGACCTCGGTGCGGACGAACCCGTCCAGCGGGTCCGGATGCCCGCGGCGATGGTCTACGACTACTCGCCGGGCAGGGCCCGCACCCGCTACCTGCGGGGTCTCGAGCACAAGAAGATCCTCGGTGAGCGCTGTCCGGCGACCGGCGAGGTCTACGTGGCGCCGACCGGCGTCGCGCCGGTGTCGGGTCTCCCCACCACCGAGCAGGTCGAGGTCGGACCCAAGGCCACGATCACGTCGTTCTGCGTCGTGCACATCGGCTTCGGGGTCAACGCGCCGCCGACGCCGTTCGTGTCGGCCCTGTTCCTCCCCGACGGTGCAGCCGTGTCGCTGTACGGCACCGTCGGCGAGATCGACTACGACAAGGTGCGCATCGGCATGCGTGTCGAAGCGGTCTGGGTCGACGACGACGAGCTCACCACCTCGAGTGAGAACATCCGGTACTGGCGCCCGATCGACGAGCCCGATGTGCCGGCCGAGCAGTTGAAGGGACACATGTGATGGCGCCCGCACGAGACGTCGCTGTCGTCGCCACGGCGCAGACCGACCATCGCCGGGCCGTCCCCGATCTCAGCGAGGTCGAGATGATCCAGCCGGTCATCCGGCAGGTCCTCGACGCGGTCGGTGGCATCGGCGAGATCGACTTCACCTGCTCCGGCAGCTCCGACTACCTGGCCGGCCAGGCGTTCAGCTTCGTGATGACCCTCGACGCCGTCGGCGCCTACCCGCCGATCGTCGAGAGCCACGTCGAGATGGACGGCGCGTGGGCGCTGTACGAGGCGTGGTTGAAGATCCAGGCCGGCCACGCCGACACCGCGCTCGTCTACAGCTACTCGAAGGCCTCGCCCGGCGATCTGCCCAAGGTGATGAGCCGTGGCCTCGACCCCTACTACTACGGTCCGCTGTGGCCCGACTCGGTGGCGATGGCGGGCCTGCAGGCCCGGGCGATGCTCGACGCCGGCACGATCACCGCCGAGGAGATGGCGCAGATCGCGCACCGCAACCGCAGCGCCGCGACCGCCAACCCGCACGCCCAGGTGAGCGGTTCGCCATCGGTCGACGAGTTGCTCGCCGCGCCGATTTTCAGCGATCCGCTGCGACGCCACGACCTGCCG
>CAYSCB010000189.1:0-6367 GCA_964429335.1 uncultured Aquihabitans sp. | reverse complement strand
GAAGGCGTCGCGTGCCCGCCAGTCGTGGCCGTCACCCTTGGCAGGACCCGACACCACGACGTTGGTCCCCGTCACCGGCAGACCCGTCGCCGCATCGAAATTCCGACGGGTCAGGTTCCCGGCACCATCAGCGGTGTAGAGCTTCCCGTTCGCCAGGAACATCGACTGCACACCCGACCAGGTCACACCGCCAGCACCCGAAGCACTCGCATACCTCTCAGCGTTCACGATGTTCGACTCACCGGAGAACCCACGCCAGAACAGGTAGTTCTGACCGCTCTTGGTGAAGTAGATCCGCCCCTTCACCGGCTCGTAGAACATGCCGGTGATCGACGCCAGATCCTCGGTCGCGAACCGGTTCAACGACACAGCCAGAGGATCCAACTGCAAGCTGATGTTGCTCTGCGGACCGAACGTCGTGCCATCGAAGGACTGCACCTTGAACGTCTTGTCAGCCCAACCCGTGTACAACTTGCCGTCGATCATGAACGCACCCCGCAGATCACGCCACTGCGAGGACCCCGCAGCAACGCTCTGCGCACCCGCAGAAGCAGCCTCGGTCATCGGATGCACCGCCGTACGATCCAACGTCGCACCCGAACCACCCTGCATCAGACCCAACGACACCACGTTGGACGGCACGGTGCTCGAGAGCTGGCCGGCCCAGTCAGCGGGAAGCGTCGTTCCGCCACCGATCGGCATCAACGCCTGACGAGCCCGGCGGACACCCGCGATGAGCTCGGTGTCGCTGCCGATCCAGAGGCCGTCGTCGGTGATCTGGAACCCGTAGACACCCCAACCACGCTCACGACCCGGGTTCCACGAATACGTGGCACCGCTGCGAGGATCGAGCGCCGCGAGACCATCACGAGGCACCGCACCCGCAGCAACCGCGTCGCCGATGTACGGGTTGTTCACGTAGTTCTGATGCCCACCCACATAGACGGTGTCATCGGTGATCGCCACCGCGGTGAACGTGTCACCACCTGAGTAGTTGGTCCACTCCGGCATCAGGTTCGAACCCGTCGCGTTTGTGTTCCAACGAGCCGCCACGTCGCACAGGAACGAACGGCTGTACGCCCCGGTCGTCACCACCACGAAGTAGCTGGCATCACGGGAGAACTCCACATCGCGCATGTAGATCTCGAACGACTTGCTGCACCCGTCGCCGTACTGGTTGGTCTGCCAGTTCGCGACGCTGTTGTTCGCCAGGTCGATCATGCCGATCTGATACCGGCTGAGACCGTTGATCTTGGTGAAGTTGCCGATCGCGATCATCTTCGAGCCGTCCGGCGTGATGTCCGCCGCGTAGATGTTCAACGTGCCGTTGCGTCGAGGCTCGGTGAAGGACAGGTTCGGTGTCGCCTGCAACGCACCCGTCGTCGGGTTGAGCCCGGCGGTCAACGAACGGGCCGTGCCGCCCACCGTGTTGAACCGACCCGTCACGATCAACTTCCCGTTGCGAAGGAACAGATCATGGATACGACCATCGAAAGACCCCGGGTTGAACGCCGTCACCCGCTGACCCGTCACAGCGTCGAGCTTGACGATCGACTTGACGGTCTGGCCGTTGACGCTCGAGAAGGCACCAGCGACGAAGATCGTCTGACCATCACCCGTCGGCAGGATCTTGAACACCTCACCGTTGATCGACGGCTTGAACGTGCTCGACAGCACGCCGGTGCCCTTCTCGAACGCGACGATGTTCCCACGAGCCTCCGGCGTGGCTGCGCCGGGAGCCTGCACGGAGGTGAAGCTGCCACCCGAGAACACGGTGTTGCCCACGGTTGTGAACGTCCGGACATAGCCGTCCAGCACCTGGGGTGTCCAGGAGACCGGACTCGAGGACACGACCTGGTCGCTCTGGCCGGAATCGGCGACCGCACCGGCACTCGCGGTGAACGGCGCGACGACGAGCACTGCCGCCAACACCGCGAACCCGACTGCCATGGCCGTGATGCGCCGAGTCAGTTCCCGTCGTTCGGTTCGGTCGTTCACCTGCGATCCCATCTGTCGTTCGTCCTTCGTCCAGGCGACCACGCCTCGACGACGTGCGGCTCCGGGCGGAACAGCCCAGAGACCCGTCACGATCTTCCGTTCAGCGCCCGATGGTGTCGACCGGGCGGATGTACCCGACGGGGCGGTCGAACGGCCCAGACCGGAGGGAGTGAAGCGGACCTGGAGAGAACCCGCGACAGCACTCGCTCAAGCAGCAGAGGGCAACGAGTCGATAGTCGCACAGCAGGCGATGCTTCGATCCTCACCGATCCGGACATCGCGGCTAGATTGCATTTTCATTACAGTCTGATGGCGATCCTGCCGATCAGAAGGGGAGCGATCGACGGTCACGAAGACCGGCGGCGTTCGAGGATGCGGCTCGCACGGGCCGTGCCTCGTCGAGCCACATGTCGAGGAGGAGTGGTCATGAGGATCCGCGCTGGGGTGTTGGGGATGGTCATCGCCGTGGTGGTGACCGCGGCAGCGTGTTCGAGCCCGCCCACTGGGAGCCACGACGGGCTCTCCGGTGGAGGGTCGACATCATCGAACGCCACCCGCAGATCGATGTTCGGCTCGTTCCCGGGCGATGTCGCCGCAGGCTACGTGCGATGGGGCGCTGCCATCGGCGGCAACTCCGATCCGGTCGCTCGCCACGAGAACATCGCCGGAGTCCCCATGGGTCTGCGACGCACGTACTTCGGCTGGGACAACAGGATGAAGGCCGTGACGATGGCCAGGAACGACCTCGCTGCAGGCCGGCTTCCCTGGGTGTCGTTCAAGACGCCGGGTTGGGCTGCGATGGCCAGCGGAGCGCACGACTCCCAGATCGACGAGCTCCTCCGAGCCCTCGACTCCACCGGCGGTCCGGTCTGGGTCACATTCCACCACGAACCCGAGAACGATGGACTCGCCGCCGCGGACTGGCGGGCGATGCAGGTGAAGGTTCGCGAGCGGATGAACGCCACGGGCGTGCAGAACCTGGCGTTCGCCCCCGTGCTGATGTCCTGGACGTTCGATCCGAGGTCCGGTCGGAACCCCGATGACTGGTTCGTGCCCGGGATCTGGGACTTCGCCGGGATCGACACCTACACGGAGACGACCGCGAGTCCCACCAACGAGATCCAGATGTGGCTCAACACTCGGGCGTGGTACACCGCCAAGGGGCTCAAGCTGGCCATCGGAGAGTGGGGCAACCGTGGAACCGACGCCGCTGCTGCTGCGGAGATGAAGTCCTTCTACGACATGGCCGTGCGCTCAGGCACGAGCGGACAGAGCCAGGTGATCGGTCTCGCCTACTTCGACTCCGATCTGAACAGCCCGAAGGGCGGATGGACGCTCACCGGTGCGCCGCTCGATCAGTTCCGTGTGCTGATGCAGCAGCCCACATCCCTCACCGCGGGTCAGTCGAGCCGCTGAGCGAACCCTCGATCCGAGGGGTTCCAGAACGCTGCCGCCGCCTTCGCGTCGAGACGGTCCAGCAGATCAGCCGAGATCGTCGGATCCACCTTGCGAACGAAGTAGTCGCCGGAGTCGACGATCACATCGAACGACGACACGTCGAGAACACGAGGGTGCGGGCTGCCCGGCTCCCACTCGATGTAGCGTCGACGGTGCGGTAGCAGGACCAGTTCATCCGCGTCGTTGAGCAGCAATGTCGGCAGGTAGGCCTCGTCGGGTGAACCGCACCACTCGAAGTAGCGGCGCAGCTCCGGGTGCCTCTCCACCTGGGCGAGCACGTGGCGCACCGCCGTGGAACGCAGGTTGATCCACGTGTCACCGACGAAGAGGTTCATGTCGTCACCGAACGGGTGTCGACGGGGAAGCCGGACCGATCGGCGTGAACCGGGGATCCGGTGACGTTCCAGATACCGTCGGCGACAGCGCGTCACCCAGGAGTGCTCGCCGGGCGAGGGATCGGCCGGCACCTCGAGGTACCGCAGGCTCCCGTCGGCATCGGTGTTCTCCAGCGACCGCTCGATCTCGCACATGTGCATGGCCGGGTAGTCCTGGCCGGAGATGAGCAGAAGCCAATCGAAGTCCGGGATCCGTATTTGGTCTCGCGAAGGCACCGGATCACCGTCTCGGCCTGGTTCATCCGACCCCAGTCACACGGCCCGGGATCCTCGAGAACGATCAACCGGTCCGACGGTTCGAGACCCGAAGGGACCGACCGCGGGTCGTGGTGGACCAGCGCGACGATGCGTTCTCCCTCCAGCACCCGACCGACCAGGCGCGCGAGCTGCGGAGGGTCACGATGCGACATGATGGCGACGACGACGGGGCCTGAAGTCACCGAGATGAGGGTATCCAGACGGTCGTCGAATGCGGTCGGGGCGGATCTCGATCCGGGCGTCGTCCGATCGATCCATCTCACCGGCCCAGGTTCGACGTCCGATGTTCTCAGCGACCAGGAGAGCCCCAGCCAGCCGCCACCATCGTCGTGCGCTCAGCCGCGAACGACCATGACCGTACACCGGGGCCCCGGGGCCCGAGCGAGACGGCCGTCCGCCGTGACGAGCGGTACCTCAAGTGCTTCGGCGACCGCCACGTAGGTGGCGTCATGGGCACTGACGTTGCCGCGAAGCTCCCAGATGCGGCCGAGCAGGCCCGCGACCCCAACACGCTCGATCCCGAGATGTCGCCAGGTATCGATCACGTGGGTGGCCTCAGCGGCCCCGACCTCACCTCGCAGGACCTGTGCGCGAAGCGCGTGTGCCACCTCGGAGTCCACCAGATGTGGGCAGACGACGGCATCCTCGCGGAGCTTCGCTCGCGCCTCGCCATCGTTGAGCAAGCCGAGCACGACAGCCGAGGCATCGACGACGATCACCGCTCCCCGCGGCCGGCTTCGAGGGCATCAACGATCGCGGTCGCGTCCACGCCAAGGTCGGGCAGTTCTGCCAACAGCGCCGGGTTGTCGGCCCGGCGGGCGATGATCGACAACTCGCGTGTTGCGAACGCAGCGACCGACATCCCGGCACGCGATGCCAACCGCTCGAGCCTCTCACCAACCTCGTCCGGGACGTTCCGAAGGTACAACGTCTTCATGTCGCGGAATGCTAGCATTCCGCTTGCATATTGCAACAGCAACGAGCAGGCCGCTCCAGCGCCTCGATGGGGGTATTTCGCTTTTCGCGTGTTGGTCACGCTCGACGATGCGCCGCACGACAACTGTCACGCGGCGCTGGCGACCGACCAGAGGGCGGCGATGGGTAGCGAAGTGATCTGCTCGGCCAGGGTGAAGGCAGACGGCCCGGTGTGGAAGACGACGCCCGCCAGGAACCGCTGACCGAGACGATCCCGCATCCACTCAAGGTGGGCAGCATCGCGACGGCTTGGCGCTGCCGTCGCCTTCACCTCGGTCGCCACGACTCGGTCCCCACCGAACTCAGCCAAGAGGTCGACCTCGTGACGCCCGTTCTTCTCGCGCAGGTGAAACAGACGGGGACGCCGAGCGCTCTCGGCGACTTCGGGCCGAAGCTGAGCGGCGACGAAGGTATCGAGGATCCGCCCGATCAGATCCCCGTCACGGAGGACACCATCGAGATCTGTCCTCAGCGCCGCGCCGACGAGCGAGGGGTCGGTGACATAGCGCTTCGGCGTCTTGACGAGCCGAGCGAGCCGGTTCGTGAACCAGGCTGGAACGACATCGAGGACGAAGAGGTCCGACAGCAAGCGGTCATAGGCATCGGCCGTCTTCTTGTCGATGTTCGCCGCCCCGTAGATCGTCGCGTTGCTCACGATCCCTGCCGAGTTCAGCGCGAGTACCTCGAAGTACCGGGCGAGCCTCGCCAGATCACGGCCCGAGAGTCCCACCGCATCGCGGGTGATGAGCTGTTCGAGGTAACTCGCGAGCCATCGCTGGCGCCCACCTCCCCCGAGCTCGATCGCCGCCTCCGGGAACCCCCCGATCAGTGCCATCTCGACGTACTCCGGAAGGCTCGGTGGCCCGTCGACAGTGAGTGAGAGTGCGTCGCCCGCAGCGATGACATCGATCGGGTTCGGTCCCGACACGTTGCCCGTCAACTCGCGTCGATTGAGGGTGTATATCGGCAGGCGGACCAAGCGGCCGATACCGGGCCAGGCCTCCGCCTCAAGATCGGCTCGCACGCTGCCGGTCAGCAAGAACCGGCCCGGACGCCGGTCGTCATCGACAGCCCGCTTGACGACCCGAACAGACCGTTCTCTCCTCCCCATTTGGACCCGAGGTCGGTCCCCAAGTGGACATAGGTCAGCTTCCCGCTCAGGCCGACACTTCTGACGATCGCGCCATCTGCGGATCGAGCGGCATCACGCCTGGACGTGGGCGAACGCTGCGGAATTGGAGGGCTCCTACGTGCGGAATTGGAGCGCCCCACATCTTGGAGCT
>CAYSCB010000188.1:0-6398 GCA_964429335.1 uncultured Aquihabitans sp. | reverse complement strand
GTCTCGGCGTCGTCATCGACCACGACGTCGACGCGACCGTCGAGGAGGTCCTCGGACGACGACCCGACACCGTGGTCGTCGCCACCGGGGCGGACCCCGCCCGGCCCTGGTGGGCACCCGCGGATGCCGGTTGGATCGTCGACGTGCGTGACGTGCTCACCGGGACGGCGCAGCCGAACGGATCGGTCGTCGTGCTCGACGAGCTCGGCTTCCACCACGCCACGTCGGTCGCGGAGCTGCTGGCCGATCGTGGCTGTGACGTCGAGGTCATCACGCCCGGCATGGTCGTCGGTCAGGACCTCGGGATCACCCTCGACC
Organism: uncultured Aquihabitans sp.; assembly: GCA_964429335.1. Classification (GTDB taxonomy): domain Bacteria; phylum Actinomycetota; class Acidimicrobiia; order Acidimicrobiales; family Microtrichaceae; genus Dermatobacter. Next base: position 6,080 of record CAYSCB010000188.1, on the reverse strand, counting down.
TCGAGAACTGGTGGATCCGCGCCGGGGCGAAGGGGATCGTCCAGTCGACCGAGCTGGTCCCGATGGGCGTCGAGGACGACTCGCACGTCGTGAACCTGCAGCACCACCCGACCGGGACCATGCAGACGCGGACGCCGGACTGGCTGGTCCTCGCGGTTCCCGCCGAGCCGGCCGACGGGCTCTACCACGCGCTGCGCGGCTCCGCGGAGCTGCGCAACCGCGGCGTCGAGGTGCACCGCGTCGGTGACGCCGTCGCTCCACGACGCGCGCACGCCGCGGTGATCGACGGCGAGCGCGTCGGGGCGTCCATCCCGTCGGCGTCGGTCTCGACCGTGGAGCGTTCCGGGCTCGCCGACGTCGGTGTGTGAGACTCCCCGCGTGGTGCGCGAGGAGCTCGACGGTGACCGGCGGCCACACCGGTGGGTCGGAGTCGCCGGGTCCTGGTGGCTGCTCGCGCTCGTGGTCGCGGCCGTCTACCTGCTGAGCCCGGTCCGGTCCGCGACGACGCACGACCCGGCCTTCGTGCCGATGACCGCCCACGCGCTCGTGCACCACGGCAGCCTGTCCCTCGACGACTTCGGACCGGACCGCCTCGTCGGTCACCCGATCGTCGTCACCGACGGGTCCCTCACGCCCGGAACCGTCGTGCGTGACCCGGCCGAGCTGCGGTCGGTCCTGGAGCGCCCCGGCGTGAGCGTGCTCGACTACTTCCCGTGGACCTCGGCGCTCTTCGCTGTGCCCGGCGTGGTGGTGACCGATGCCGTGGCTGCCGTCGCCGGCACGCCCGACAGCGCGCGGCTCATCCGCGACGGCAACTTCGAGCTGATCCACACCGCGTCGGCGTCGTTCGTGGTGATCGGAGCCGTCCTGCTGTTCCGGGCGACGGCGCTGATCGTCCTGGGCGGCGGTGATCGTCGTCGCCGTCTGCTGGCCAACGGCGCGGCGCTGGTGTTCGCGCTCGGCACCTCCGCGTACTCGACGGCGAGCCGGGCCCTGTGGCAGCACACGCCGTCGCTCCTGCTGCTCACCCTCGTGCTGTACCTGGCGGTCCGGATCGACCGGACCGACCCGGACGGAGATCAGCAGCGCCCGCCGTCGGTGGTCGACGGCGAGGTCGTCGCACTCGGTGCATCCGCGGTCGGCGCTGCGATCGTCCGGCCGACGAACCTCCTCGTCGCGGTCCTCCTGATCGGCTGGGTGATCATCCGACGCCGTGCCTCGATCCGCTCGACGGTCCTGTCGGTGGCGGTCGGAGCGGCGGTCGTCTCGGTCGCGTTCGTCGTGTGCAACCTCGTGCTGCTCGGCGAACCCCTGCCCGCGTACTACTCGTCGGGCCGGATCCTGTTCGGCGACTGGTTCGGCGAGGCCGTCGCCGCGAACTGGATCAGCCCGAGTCGTGGCCTGCTCGTCGCCTCGCCGATCCTCGTCCTCGCGGTACCCGGTGCGGTCATCTCGTGGCGAGAACCCCGGCATCGCCCGCTCGTCGTCGCACTCGGGCTCTCGGTTCTGGCGGTCACGATCTCGGTGTCCGCCTTCCCGCACTGGTGGGCGGGCCACAGCTTCGGTCCGAGGTTCATGACCGAGGCGGTGCCGCAGCTCGCCGTGCTGGCGTTGCCGGCCGTGGACGTCGTGTTCGACGCCGGACGTCTCCGACGGACCGTCCCGCACCGGCGTCGGGCGTGGGGTGCGGTGGTCGTCGTCGTGGTGTTGTCGGTGTGGTCGATCGCGTTCCACGCCGCGGGGTCGGTCGCCGGTGTGGCTGGCTGCTGGAACATCTACCCGGTCGACGTGGACCGCGATCCCGGACGGGTGTGGTCGGTCCTCGACGCGCAGGTGCTGGAGCCGGTGCACCGGTTGCTCGATGCGGATCGACGGGCGGCCGAGGACGGCGTCTGCCTCAGCCGTTGAGGGTCACGCGCTCCACTCCCGGATCGTGTGCTCCCACGCCAGGGCGACAGCGTTCACCCCGCGACCGGTCACCGGGTCGCCGACCGCGGTCTGCTCCGACACCAGCGCCGGATCCCATCCGATCCGACGTCCGATGCTCCGACGCACCTTGAGCGGTGGCGGGACCAGTCGGCCGACGGTGGCTCCGGAGATGTCGGTCACGGCGCCGGCGCCGATCGCGTAGGTCGCCCGTGCGACGACCATGCCGTCGACCACCGCCTCGACCCGCTGCGTGCTGGCGCCGACGGGCACCACCGCCGCAACCTCGGTCCCGTCGTGGTCGGTCAGCCGGGCGACGGCACGGGGACGCTCGGGGGTGACCGACAGCGTCGTGGCGTCGGTGCAGCGCAGCACGTAGGAGCGTTCGTTCGGCGTCGGGCCCGACACGGCGAGGGTGAACGTGCCGAACCACCGCCCGCCACCGTCGTGGACCGACCAGGTGGGGTTGAGGTCGACGAGGCCGGAACGTCGGTGCCAGATCGACAGCACCGGTGCGGTGAGGGGATCGTCTCCGGTGAGCGCCCCGACGTGACACGCCCGCAGCACCTCGGCGTGGTCCTCGGCGCTCGCCTCGCAACGAGGCTGGTGCGGGGCGCCGGGGCGCAGGCCGTCGGGGTCGAAGGACTGCACGCCGTCATCTGCGACCGCTGCGGCCCAGGCGCGGCCCGTCCACCAGCGGAGCTGGTGGCGACCGGTCGGATCGGGGAACCAGCCTTCAGCCGGGTAGCTCAACGCTGCGGGTCCTTCCCTGCACGGCGCCCGGCTCCGGTGGATCCGATCACCTCGACCAGCAGCTCCGGATGGGTGATCGGCGCCAGGTGGCCGGTGTCGACCTCGACCACCTCCACCGCGAGAGCGGGTGGGAGCCGGCCGACCATCTCCCGTTGCAGCTCCGCCGGGATCGGCCGGTCCCGCATCGTGAGCAGGTAGGTCACCGGCACCGCCGTCGCCACGAGCGACCAGTGCACCGGCTGGAAGTAGTGCTGCACCGTGTCGGCCACGAGCCGGACGGGGTCGACGACGAACGCCAGGGTGTCGTCGTCGAGCGGGTCGCCGCCGGTCGCGGTGCGGAACGGCTCGGGGTCATCGGGTGGGCCGGGCAGCGTGATCGGCGGGTCGTCGGGGCGAAGTGCGGCAACGACGCCGCGCAGGCCCTCGGCGTGGTGGGGCTTCATGCAGTCGAGCCCGGTCCCTCCCTCGGGAGGGACGAGCGCTGCGACCAGCACGATGCGTCGGACCCGGCCGCCGAGGGCAGCGACGACACCGGGGACGACGAGGCCGCCGGAGGAGTGGGCGACGACGGTGAGCGGACCGTCGGGTGCGTCGGCGTCGACGTCGTCGAGCACAGAGGCCACCTCGTCGTCGACCGTGATCGTGGCGAGATCCGCGGGGTGTCGGCCGCGGCCCGGGAGGTCGACCGCGACGACCCGGTCCCCGTCGAGGGAGAGCAGCGGGACGAGGCGATCCCAGAAGCGGGCGGTGGAACCGCCACCGTGGATCAGCAGGTGGGTCGTCACGGGGAGTGCCTACCAGTCCAGCTCGTCGCAGCCGGCGTGGTCCTCCGGTTCGACCTGCAGCGTCGCGTGGTAGATGCCGTGGCGGTCGCCGAGCAGGCTCCGCGCCTGGTCCAACACGGCGTGGTGGTCTGCTCCGCTCGTCACCATGACGTGCGCCGTCAGCAGCTCCATGTCGGAGGTCAACGTCCACACGTGGAGGTCGTGGACGTCGACGACGTCGGGGATCGCCCGTAGGTCCGCGTCCACGGCGTCGAGGTCGACATCCGGTGGGGCCGCCTCGACCAGCACCCGAAGTGCGCTCCCCGCGAGCCGTACGGAGCGGGGCACGATCCACAGCGAGATCGCCAGGCCCAACCACGCGTCGATGACCGTCCAGCCGGTGGCCATGATCACCGCGCCACCGGCGACGACGGCGACCGAGCCGACCGTGTCGGCGAGCACGTCGAGCCGAGCGCCTTCGGCGGCGAGCGACTCGCCGCCCGAGAGCAGGCGGAGGGAGATGAAGTTGGTGACGAGCCCGATGGCCCCGACGACCAGCACCGGCAGGCCCGGGACCTCCGGCGGATCCTGGATGCGCCCGATCGCCTCGTACAGCGCCCAGGCCGCGACGACGAGCAGCAGGACGGCGTTGACGAGCGCGGAGAGGACCTCCAGGCGGTAGAGGCCGAAGGTGTGCTCGGGACGGCGCGAACGGGTCGCGACCACGACCGCCGCGAGCGCGAGCGCGATGCCGAGCGCGTCGGTGAGCACGTGCGCGGAGTCGGCGAGCAGTGCGAGCGAGCCGGTGATGAGTCCGACGACGATCTGCGCCACGAAGGTGATGACGCTGAGGCCGAGGGCGATCGTGAGCGGCCGCTTCGCCGCCTCGCCGCTGCGGGCCAACGCGGAACCGTGGTTGTGGCCGCCGTGGCCGCCGTGTCCGGCGCGGGTGCCGTGACCGGCGTGGCCGCCCTGCCCATCGTGGGCGTGCGCTTCGGTTCCCATGTGTTCTCATTATGTCAACTCCCGGTGCCCGATGCCCGCGGGCTACCGTCGCAGTCCATGTCGTCGCGGTCCCGAGTCGCTGTCGTGCCGGTGCGCGACTCGACCCTGCCAGCGGGCGCGTCCGATGCAGTGCGGGCCGCAGGCGGTGACGCGATCGTCGTCGGCGTCGGCGCCGGAGATGCCGCGACCGGCCTGGCGGGTGTGGCGGAGCGGACCGCGGTGTGGGAGACCGACGGGTTCGCCCCGGGCGCCTGGGCGGTGACGCTGGCTCCACACCTCGAGGAGATCGACATCGTCGTGCTGCCGTCATCGCCGGACGGACGCGACCTCGCCCCTCGGATCGCGGCGATCCTCGGCCGACCGGTCCTCGCGTCCGCCGTCACGGTCCGCGACGACGTCGTGTCCACGGCCTGCCTCGGCGGCGCAGTGATCGCGGACCACCTGATCCCCGAGCCCGTCGTCGTGACCGTCCAGCCCGGACCGGGCCGTCACGTCGCCGACGGGACGACGCCCGTCGTCGACACCCTCGATGCGGATCGACCGGCCGGTGGTGTCCGCGACGCGTCCGTTCTCGATGTCATGCCCTCCGACGTCGAGACGATGGACCTGGCGGAGGCCCATCGCATCGTCGGCGGTGGTGCCGGGCTCGACTCGTCCGAGCGCTTCTCCGAACTGACCGAGGTGGCCACCGCGCTCGGCGCGTCGATGGGTGCCACCCGCGTCGTCACCGACCGGGGATGGGTGCCCCACAGCCGTCAGATCGGGACGACCGGCGTCGTCGTCGCCCCCGAGCTGTACCTCGCGTTCGGCATCAGCGGTGCCGTGCAGCACACAGCCGGACTGGGTGATCCGGACCACGTGATCAGCGTCAACACCGACCCGCACTGCCCGATGATGGCGATGGCGGACCTCGCGGTCGTCGCGGATGCCAACGCGACCCTCGACGAGCTCGCCGCCCGTCTCCGCGATGCGCCCGAACCGCGAGCTGACGAATCCGACACGGCGACCGCCGATGCCTGACTTCGACGCGATCGTCGTCGGCGCGGGGCCGGCCGGCTCCGCCGCAGCGATCGAGCTCGCACGCTCCGGCGCGTCGGTCTGCCTGATCGAGCGGGGCCCGTTCCCCGGTTCGAAGAACATGTACGGCGGGGTCATCTACGGCCGCATCCTCGACACGATCATCCCGAAGTGGTGGACCGAGGCGCCGATCCAGCGATGGGTGACCCGGCGGGCGACGATGATCGTCACCGGGCACCAGGCGCTGACGGTCGACTACCGGACGCAGACCTGGGGAGAGCCGCCCTACAACGGTGCAACGGCCTACCGACCGGACTTCGACGCCTGGCTCGCGGGCCATGCGGTCGACGCCGGCGCGGTCCTCGTCACCTCGACCACCGCGACGGGACTGCTGCGCGACCGCGATCGACCCGATGGGGCGATCGTCGGCGTTCGCACCGACCGACCCGACGGCGACCTGACCGCGAAGGTCGTGATCGCATGTGACGGTGTCAACTCGTTCCTCGCGAAGGAGGCCGGCCTGTACGGCCCGACCGACGCCGCGAACTTCACGCTCGGGGTCAAGGAGACGATCGCTCTGCCCCGTGAGGTCATCGACGAGCGCTTCGGCGTCCG
>CAYSCB010000187.1:0-6404 GCA_964429335.1 uncultured Aquihabitans sp. | reverse complement strand
CACGGTGGCTACGGCTACATGAACGAGTACCCGATCGCCCGTGCCTGGGCAGATGCGCGCATCACGTCGATCTACGGCGGCACGACCGAGATCATGAAGGAGATCATCGGTCGTTCGATGGGCTTCTGAGTCGTTCCGGAGGGGACGACCGGAGCAGAGCGACCGAGGCCCGCAGATGCGCAGCGACGAGCTCGACTACGACCTGCCAGCCGAGGCGATCGCCCAGGTGCCGCTGGAGCCCCGTGACGCGGCGCGCCTGCTCGGCGACCGGGGCCCCGGTCTCGAACCGCACCACGGGTTCGTCTCCGGTCTGGCCGACGAGCTGCAGCCCGGGGATCTGCTGGTGATCAACACGACCAGGGTGTTACCTGCCCGGGTCGCCGTCACCAGGCCGAGCGGTGGCGCGGGTGAGGTGCTGCTGATCGAGGAGCGTGACGACGGGTGGTGGGAGGTCCTGTGCCGGCCGGCGCGGAAGCTCCGGACCGGTGACGTCGTCACCGCGGTCGCCGGCGGGGTGAGTTTCCTGATCGGCGACGACATCGGCGACGGCCGCAAGCTCGTGCGCCCCGACCACGACGGGAAGCTGATCGACGCGCTCGTGCATGCCGGCGAGATGCCCCTGCCGCCCTACATCACCGAGCGCCTCGCGGACCCCGAGCGGTACCAGACCGTGTTCTCCGAGCGTCCCGCCTCGTCGGCGGCGCCGACAGCCGGGTTGCACCTCACCCCTCGTGTGTTCGACCGTCTGGCGGAGCGGGGAGTGACCGTCGCGAACGTGGAGCTGGTCGTCGGGCTCGACACGTTCCGGCCGCTGGTGACCGAGCTGGTCGAGGACCACGTGATCCACACCGAGCGCTACCACGTGCCGGAGGAGACGTGGGCGGCACTGCAGCGGACCCGCGAACGGGGAGGGGATGTGGTCGCTGTCGGGACGACCGCGGTGCGCGCGCTCGAGTCCCGCGCCGTTCGGGGCGAGCCGGCCGGGCGCACGGATCTGTTCATCACCCCGGGGTTCCACTTCGCGGCCGTCGACCGGATGCTGACGAACTTCCACCTGCCTCGGACGAGCCTGCTGGCGATGGTGCAGGCGTTCATCGGCCCGCGGTGGCGTGAGCTGTACGAGACCGCCCTGGAGGACGGCTACCGGTTCCTCTCCTTCGGTGATGCGCTGCTGCTCAGCCGTGTCGAGGGCGCTGCCGTCCAGTTGGAACGTGCGGAGGAGCGAACGTGAGGCTCACGGTGCAGATCGACGCGAGCGACGGTCGAGCCCGCACAGGGACCGTCGTGACCACCCGTGGCAGCTTCCGCACGCCGGTGTTCATGCCGGTGGGCACCCGGGGGAGCATCCGTGCGTTGACCACCGAGCAGCTCGCCGCCCTCGCCGGCGCAGATGGGGTTTCCGCCGAGGTCGTGCTGGGCAACACCTACCACCTCATGCTGCGCCCCGGTGCACAGGTCGTCGCGGATCTCGGCGGACTGGGTCGCTTCATGGGCTGGGAGGGGCTGACGCTCACCGACTCCGGTGGGTACCAGGTGTTCTCGCTCGCCCCGAAGCTGCACGACGGCGGCGTCGAGTTCCGCTCGACCTACGACGGCAGCACCCATCTCCTGACCCCCGAGGGCGCGGTCGCCACCCAGGAGCTGCTCGGTGCTGACATCCAGATGGTGCTCGACGTGTGCGCCGCCCTGCCGGCGGATCGCGACGTCCTGCGCGACGCGGTGGAGCGAACTGCAGCGTGGGCGACGCGTGCCCGCGCCTCGCACCGTCGCCGTGGGGACCAGGCGCTGTTCGGGATCGTCCAGGGTGGGACGGAGCACGACCTTCGATCGGAGTCGGCGGAGCGCACCGTCGAGCTCGACTTCGACGGGTACGCCGTCGGTGGGCTGTCGGTCGGGGAGACCCGCGAGGTGATGCTGCCAGCGCTCGCCGTCGCTGTCGAGCACCTTCCCGTCGACCAGCCCCGCTACCTCATGGGTGTCGGTGACCCGGTCTCGATCATCGAGGCGGTCGCGCTCGGTGTCGACATGTTCGACTGCGTGCTGCCGACCCGGCTGGCTCGCCACGCCACCCTGCTCACCGATGCAGGACGGCTCAACGTGAAGCGGGCGGAGCACGCCCGTTCCGACGAACCCGTCGATGCGGCCTGCCCGTGCAGCACCTGCCGTCGCCACTCCCGTGGCTACCTCCGTCACCTGTGCGCCGTCGGGGAGCCCGCAGCAGCGTCGCTGTGCACGGTGCACAACCTGACGTGGATGTTCACCTTCGTCGGTCGGATCCGCACCGCGATCGTCGAGGGGCACCTCGACCGGCTGCGATCCGAGGTCGCGGATGTGTGGTCCGACTCCGGCCCGGGGCGCCTCACACCGGCGAGCTGACCGGCGGCGCCGAACAGCGGTGCCGACTGTCCCGACGCCGGTCGGCGGACCTAGCATCACACCCCTGTGAACATCCTCGCCTCCGTCTTCGCGGCCCAGCAGCAGCAGGGCAGCCCGTTCGGCATCCTGATCCTCATCCTCCCCTTCGGCCTGCTCATCTGGTTGATGGTCATGCCCCAGCGAAAGCAGCGGGCTCGCCAGCAGCAGCTGATGTCGAAGCTCGCGGTCGGCGACGAGGTCATCACCAGTGGAGGGATCGTCGGGCAGATCACCCACCTGGAGGACGACCTCGTGCACCTGGAGATCGACCACGACGTGGTGATCCGTGTCGCGAAGGCCTCGATCTCGCGTTCTCTCGAGGAGCCGGATCCTGCAGCGGCGCCGGCGAAGAAGTCCCGTGGTGGTCTGCTCGGTGCTCTCACCGGTGGCGGATCCGCGGCGGACGGCGATGACGCCGCGGTGGACGTGCGGTCCACGAAGACCGGCGCGACCAAGGCGACGGCGAAGTCCTCGGGGACCGGCGTCGGCGCCGCCCGGAGTGCCTCGTCGAAGACCGCCACGGGCAAGGGTGGGTCGAGTTCATCGGCGAAGGCCACGTCCCGCAAGAAGTGATCGAGGCGGCTCAGGCAGGCGACATCGGCCACATCCGGCCGGGCCGCCGGTAGCCTGACCCGGCCCCGCCGACGAGGACCCGAATGCGCAAGCACCCCCTGAGAGCCATGATCGCCACGATGGTCGTCGCCTACGGGCTCCTGGCCGTCACGATCGCGATGGGCAAGTCCCCGACGCTCGGCCTCGACCTGCAGGGAGGCATCTCCGTCAACCTGCAGCCGGTCAAGAACGGCAAGGTCGACACCTCGGTCAAGCCCGAGCAGCTCGACCAGGCGATCGGCATCATCCGCAAGCGCGTCGACGCGCTCGGCGTCGCCGAACCGGAGGTGTCCCGCCAGGGCAACACGATCATCGTGCAGCTGCCGGGGGCGAAGGACCAGCAGCAGGTGCTCGACGTGGTCGGAAAGACCGCCGAGCTGCGCTTCCGGCCCGTCCTCCAGGACGTCGGGCGAATCCCGAAGGGCAAGGCGCGCTCCACCGCTGAGGCGGACGTCAAGAAGCTCCGCTCGGAGCTCAAGCTGCCCGACGGCGTGACCGCCGCGCAGGTCGTCGAGGACGAACAGGCCAAGCAACCCGCCACGACTCCGCCGGCAGAGACGCCGACGACGCCGGAGCCTCCGCCGACCGAGGCACCGACGACCGCAGCGCCTGCGACGACCGCAGCACCGACGACCGCAGGTCCGGCGACGACCGTCGACCCGACGAAGTCCGTCGGCGGCGGTGGCCGAAGCCGTCGACTCGACGCACAGAACGACGGTGGGTCCGGCAAGTCGAAGACGGCGACGACAACGCCGCCCAGCACCACAGCACCCCCGACCACGACACCCGCCACCACCACGACAACGACACCCGCCCCGCTGAACCAGTTCGGCGTCAACGTGTACGACCCGAAGTTCCAGCAGCTCTACCAGCTCGAGCTGCAGCTCGGGACGAAGACCACGCCACCGGAGGAGGACAAGGCCGAGGCGACGGTCACCCTCGCCGACCGCGACGGCAACGTCATGAAGCTCGGACCCACCGCGCTGACCGGCCGGGCGATCGAGACGGCGACCGCCACCCTCGGCCAGGACGGCAAGTGGCAGGTCAGCCCGGTGTTCAAGGGCGGAGCCGACGGCATCGACAAGTTCAACGAGATCCCCGCCAAGTGCAACTCCGGCGCACCCGAGTGCCCGTCGGTCGCCAGCGGACAGCCCGGACGTCTCGCGATCGTCCTCGACAGCGAGGTGCTGTCGGCGCCGACCATCAACCAGCCCACCTTCGAGCGCGACAAGATCTCGATCTCGGGGTCCTTCACCGAGTCCGAGGCGAAGAACCTGGCGGTTGCGCTGAGGTTCGGATCACTGCCGATCGAGCTGCAGGCGCAGCAGGCAGAGACGGTCTCGGCGACGCTCGGAGCCGACGCGCTGCAGGCCGGCATCATCGCCGGCGCGATCGGGCTGTTCCTCGTCTGCGCCTACCTGATCTTCTACTACCGCATGCTCGGCTTGGCGACGGTCGGAACCCTGACCATCTCGGCGTCGGTGCTCTGGGTGATCATGTGCTGGATCAACGCGACGGTGACGCTCGCCGGCGTCGTCGGCATGGTCGTGTCGATCGGCATCTCGCTCGACTCGTCGATCGTCTACTTCGAGACGATCAAGGAGGACGTCCTCAACGGCGCCAGTCTCCGACCCTCGGTGGACAAGGCCTTCAGTGCCGCCTACACGACGATCGTGAAGGCCGACATGAGCTCGCTCATCGGCGCCGGCGTCCTCTACTGGCTGTCGGTCGGTCCGGTCCGTGGCTTCGCCTTCTACCTCGGCGTGGCGACGATCCTCGACCTCACCTCCGCCTACGTGTTCCTGCGGCCGACTGTGCTGGTCATGGTGCGTTCCCACCACGGCGAGCACCCCAGACGCTTCGGCATCCCGGCCGATGACGGGGCGGGCCGCGAGCGGTCGGTACCGGAGATGGCCACGACGGCATCCACAGCAGGAGAGGACGCCTGAGATGGGCCTCGTATCGAACCTCTACCGCGGCCGGACCGACTTCGACTTCCCGCACATCTGGAAGCAGGTCGGGGTCGTCTCCGTCATCCTGATCCTCATCTCGCTCGGTTCGCTGTTCACCCGTGGGCTGAACCTGGCGATCGACTTCGAGGGCGGTTCGATCTGGGAGATCCCCTCGGAGCACATCACCGAGGCCCAGGCCCAGGAGGCGTTGGCGCCCTTCGGCGCGAACGCGATGGAGCGCTTCCAGGAGGCCACGACCTCCGAGGGCGGCCGCGTCGTGCGTGTCTCGGGTCGGGTCGCGAACGTCAAGAAGGGGGCCGAGGCGGCCGACGCGCTCGCCAAGGTCGCGGACCTGCAGCAGGGCGAGGTCAAGGTCAACACCGTCGGACCGTCCTGGGGCAGCGACATCACCGGTCAGGCCCGGACCTCGCTGATCGTGTTCATGGTGCTCGTCGCCGCCTACATCGCGTGGCGTCTCGAGACCCGGATGGCGATCGCAGCGCTGCTCGCTGTGGTCCACGACATCATCATCACCGTCGGCGTGTACTCCGTGTTCCAGATCGAGGTGACCCCGGCGACGGTGATCTCCTTCCTGACGATCCTCGGATTCTCGCTGTACGACACGATCGTCGTCTACGACCGCGTCCAGGAGAACGCGACCCGTCTGTCGCGCAGCGGCCAGTACACCTACACGGCGATCATGCGCCGATCGTTGAACCAGGTGTTCATGCGGTCGGTCAACACGACCACCGTGACCATCATCCCGGTCATCTCGATCCTCGTGGTGGGCCAGGTCGTCTTCGGTCAGGAGACGCTCGGCGACTTCGCGCTGGCGCTGCTGATCGGCCTGGTGTTCGGGACGTACTCCTCGGTGTTCGTTGCACCGCCGCTGACGGTGATCCTCAAGGAACGAGAGCCGCGCTGGCGTCAGATCCGTGAACGCCTCGTCGCGAAGGGCGTCGACGTGTCCGACACGTCCTGGCACGGGCTCGCTCCCGGCCCGGGAGCCACCGCGGCTGCCCGATCCGTGCCGGCCCGTCCGCGCCGCGGTGCTGGCGGACGTTCCACGACGGGAACATCCGGAACGGCAACCGCTGTGAAGGACCGTGACACCACTGTCCCTGTCAGAGACGACGGGGACGTGGGTGACGCGGCTGGAGGCGATGACGCCGGAGGCGTCGATGAGGATGCGTCGACGGCCGGAGCGCGGAGGGGGAAGCCCGCTGCCCCCAGGAACCCCTACGGTTCGCACCCGCCACGACCGCGGAAGGCGAAGAAGCGCAGCTGAGCGTCTGTCAGGCTCCGACGCCGCCTCCGCTGCAGGGTCGGTAGGTTGGAGTCGATGGGATCACAGCGATCGCGGGTCGAACCGACAGGGGGTGGATCGTGCCCACGATGACCCGCGTCCTGCCGTGGCGTCGGCAC
>CAYSCB010000186.1:0-6468 GCA_964429335.1 uncultured Aquihabitans sp. | reverse complement strand
CCACCGCTGCGCGTGCTCGGCGAGCAGCGCCGGCGTCGACGGCAGCCCGAGGCGCTCCGCACCGCGACGGACGACCAGATCCGTCGCAGGGAAGGCGTCCGGGTCGCCGAGAGCGCGCATCGCGACGACCTCGACCGTCCAGGGGCCGATGCCGTCCATCGCGAGGAGCGCTGAGCGCGCCTGCTCCCGGTCCGCTCCGGCGTCGAGGACCACGTCACCCGCGGCGACGCACTCGGCGAGTCGTCTGATCGTCCGTCGCCGACGATCCGGAAGGGCGACGTCGAGCGCATCCCAGTGGGCCAGGAGCTCCGCCGCGTCGGGGAAGAGGTGGGTCAGGCTCCCGTCACCGTGGGGGACGCGGTGGTCGACTCCCTGGACGAGTCGACCAGCATGGGTCCGCACCGCGGCGGTGGAGACCTGTTGGGCGAGGACGACGCGCAAGGTCATCTCGGCGCCGTCGACCGTGCGGGGCACCCGACGACCGGGTGCCTCGGCGATGCACGGGCGGAGGTGAGGATCAGCGGCCAACACCTCGTCGACGGCGATCGGGTCGGCGTCGAGATCGAGCAGCCGACGACACCGAGCGACAGCGCTGCTGAGGTCCCGGAGGTCGTCGAGGCGCAGCGTCGCCCCGACGTGGTCGGCGAAGGGCGTCAGACCCACGACCCCGGTCCCGTGCGTGAGGCGGAGCGTTCGACGGTACGTCCGCGCCGTTGCCGAGCTGGCGTGGGGCCCGGGCTCCTCGACCCCCGGGATCGCAGCAGCGAGGAGGTGCTCCACGAGGGAGACCGGCGAGAAGGGCCCGCGGAAGGGCAGCTTGAGGTGCAGCTCACCCTCCCTGGTTGCCCTGGTCGTCCCGGCGCTGCGCCGGAGCTGACCGGGTGTGAGGTCGTAGACCTCCCTGATGGTCGCGTTGAACTGTCGGATGCTCGAGAACCCGGCGGCGAAGCACACCTCACCGAAGGGGAGATCCGAGGTCTCGATCAACGTCCGCGCCGTGCGCGCCCGCTGAGCTCGTGCCAACGCGAGCGGACCGGTGCCGACCGCGGAGCGGACGACCCGCTCGATCTGGCGGGGGCTGTAGCCGAGCCGGTGCGCCAACCCGTCCACCCCCTCGCGGTCGACGACGCCCTCGGCGATGAGGCGCATCGCCCTGGCCACCACGTCGGTACGCGAGTCCCACTCCGGTGATCCCGGGGTCGCGTCCGGTCGACAGCGCTTGCACGCACGGAACCCGGCCTGCTGTGCCGCTGCGGCTGTCGGGAAGAAGCGCATGTTGCGCCGGAGCGGGGGCCGGACGGGACAGCTCGGTCGACAGTAGATGCCGGTCGAGGTGACCGCGCCGACGAACCACCCGTCGAAGCGCACGTCCTTGGACTGCACCGCCCGATAGCAGCGATCGGCGTCGAGGTGGAGCGGTCCCGAGCTCATCGACGTCCATCCGGCCACACCGGCAGTCTCGCACCGTCGACCGGCCTGTCACTAGCGGAAATCCGACATCGGTTCCGTACGCCGTTCGCGGCGCGAAGATGCGCCCCGATGCATCAGAGACCTGACGTGCCCATCCCTCCGGAGCAGTCCTTCGCCAGCGACAACGCTGCCGGAGTGTCGCCCGAGGTGCTGGATGCACTCGTCGCCGCCAACGTCGGGAGCGCGCTCGCGTACGGCGAGGACGAGTGGACCCGCCGAGCCCAGGCGATGATCCGCGAGGTGTTCGACGCCCCGGTCCGCTCGTACCACTGCTGGGGCGGTACCGGCGCCAACGTCGTCGGGCTGGCGTCGGTCCTTCGCCCCTGGCAGGCGGTGATCTGCGCCGACACCGCCCACATCGTCGTCGACGAGTGCGGAGCACCGGCCCGCTTCACCGGCGCGACCGTGATCCCCGTCCACACCGACGACGGCAAGCTCACGCCGGAGCACCTCGAAGGCTGGTCCGAGTGGCAGGGCGTCGAGCACCATCCGCAACCGGCGGTGGTGTCGATCACGCAGTCGACCGAGATGGGCACGCTCTACAGCGTCGATGAGATCTCGGCGCTGTGCGACGCAGCACACGCTGCCGGGATCGTCGTGCACCTCGACGGCGCCCGCATCGCCAACGCGTTGGTCGCGACCGGATCCGACCTGCCCACGATGGTCCGCGACTCCGGGATCGACGTCATGACGTTGGGACTCACCAAGGACGGCGCCATGTTCGGCGAGACGGTCGTGTTCATCCGACCGGAGCTCGACACCGAGACGCGCTTCGTCCGCAAGCAGGCAGGCCAGCTCGTCTCCAAGAGCAGGTTCGTCGCCGCCCAGGTCGTCGCTCTGCTCAGCGATGACCTCTGGTTGCGCAACGCCGGTCACGCCAACGCCATGGCGAGCGCCCTCGCCGACGCGCTCGAGCAGGCTCCGGGCGTGGACATCGAGACGCCGCCATCGGTCAACTCCCTCTTCGCCCGCCTGCCCTCAGGGGCGATCGCCGAGCTGCAGGACTGGTCGTTCTTCTGGGAGTGGGACCGGACGGTGGGTCTCGTGAGGTGGATGACGAGCTTCGCCACCACGCCGACCGACGTCCGGCGGTTCGCTGACGGAGTCCGGGCGATCGTCTCACGACACCTCTGATGTCCCGTTAGCGTGACGGCATGCCGTCACCGATCGAGGACTACGCCCTCCTCGGCGACACACGGGGTGTCGCGCTCGTCGACCGAGCCGGATCCATCGACTGGTGGTGCGCCGAGCGGATCGACGCACCCGCCTGCTTCGCCGCACTGCTCGGGTCACATGAGCATGGTCGCTGGCAGATCGTCCCAACCACCGGGATCACCCGCGTCGAGCGACGCTACGAACCCGACACGCTCGTGCTCGAGACGACGATGACCACGACGACCGGGACGATCGCGATCATCGACTTCATGTGCCCCGATCATCCGCACCCGTCGATCCACCGGCGGGTCGAGGGTCGCGACGGCACGGTGAGCGTCGACATGGAGCTCGTGGTCCGCTTCGACTACGGCTCGGTGACCCCGTGGGTCCGGGCGACCGGCGATGGACTGACGATGGGCGGTGGTCGTGAGGTGCTGCGGTTCCACAGCCCCGTCAAGCTCGTGGGTCGCGACCTCCGCACCTATGCGACCTTCGACGTCACAGCGGGTGAGCAGCGATCCTTCTCCCTCACGTGGCACGAGTCGGTCGAACCGGCACCGCATCCGCTCGACACCACTGCGGCGCTGCACGCTACCCGGGCGTGGTGGCGCGCCTGGGTCTCCCGCTGCACCTACGACGGTCCGTGGCGCGACGACGTCGTCCGCTCGCTGATCACACTCAAGGCACTCACCAACGACCGGACCGGCGCGGTCGCAGCCGCCGCCACGACCTCGTTGCCCGAGTGGATCGGCAGCGTCCGCAACTGGGACTACCGGTACTCGTGGCTCCGCGACGCGACCTTCACCCTGCAGGCGTTCCTCGTGGCCGGCTTCCACGACGAGGCAGCTGCGTGGTCGCGTTGGCTGCGGCGAGCCGTCGCTGGTCACCCCGGAGACTTCCAGATCCTCTACGGCGTCGGCGGTGAGCGTCGGCTCCCGGAGCTCACGTTGGACTGGCTACCGGGATACGAGGGCTCCACCCCGGTGCGGATCGGCAACGCCGCGTCGAAGCAGTTCCAACTCGACGTGTTCGGAGAGGTGATGGATGCGGCGGCCACGGCCCGGCGAGCCGGGCTCGTCCCTCAGGACGGCTACGGCGTCGAGCTCGTCCGGTCGCTCATGCGCCACCTCGAACAGGTGTGGGAGGAACCGGACGAGGGGATCTGGGAGGTGCGTGGCCCCCGGCGCCACTTCACCCACTCGAAGATCATGGCGTGGGTCGCGTTCGACCGGGCCGTCCGCCTCGCCACCCGCGTCGACCTCGTCGCCCTCGGTGCCCCTCCCCCGGACCCCTCGCGGGTGCAACGCTGGAGCGAGCTGCGTGACCGCGTCCACGTTGAGGTCTGCCAACGGGGGTGGAACGCCGAGGTCGGGGCGTTCACCCAGTTCTACGGTTCCGACCGACTCGACGCCAGCCTCCTGATGATGGTCCCCGTGGGGTTCCTCCCCGCCGACGATCCTCGTGTCGTCTCGACCGTGAACGCCATCCGGGACCGGCTCACCGTCGACGGCTTCGTCAGTCGCTACGAGACCGGGACCCCGGACGGCGACGGAGGGAGCGTCGACGGTCTGCCACCGGGCGAGGGATCGTTCCTCCTGACATCGTTCTGGCTCGCCGACGCACTCGCAGCGATGGGGCGCACCGACGAGGCGACGGAGATCTTCGAACGTCTCCGCGGTCTCACCAACGACGTCGGTCTCCTGTCCGAGGAGTACGACCCCGTCGCCGGACGGATGCTCGGGAACTTCCCGCAGGCGTTCTCACATGTCGGCCTGGTCAACACCGCCGCGAACCTGTCGGTGGCCGAGGGCGGACGTCCCTGCGATCGCCGCGCATGGGTGGATCCGCTGAGCTGACCGCCCGGAGCTGCTCGCAGGAGACCGATCCCCGTGGCGTGGCGCCCGGATCGACGGGCGCGAGACTCCCTCCATGGTCGATGACGGGTTCCGGATCGAACACGACTCACTCGGAGAGGTGCGGGTTCCGACCTCTGCCCTCTGGCAGGCGCAGACCCAACGCGCCATCGGGAACTTCCCCGTGTCGGGGATGCGCGTGGCTCCGTCGCTGATCCGTGCGCTCGTGGAGATCAAGCGCGCAGCAGCCCTCGTGAACGCCGATCATGGTCACGTCGACCCCCCGACCGCCGTCGCGATCGTCGCAGCCGCTGAGGAGGTGCTCGCCGGAGACCACGTCGACCAGTTCCCCGTCGACGTGTTCCAGACCGGGTCCGGCACGTCCACCAACATGAACGTGAACGAGGTGATCGCGACGATCGCCTCTCGACGGCTCGCCGGCGACGCCTCGGTTCCTCCCCGTGATCGTGCGGTTCACCCGAACGACCACGTCAACGCCGGCCAGTCCTCGAACGACACGTTTCCCTCGGCGATCCGCATCGCCGCCGCCGCCGGCATCGTCGATCATCTGGTTCCCTCCCTCGAGCACCTCGCCCGTTCGCTCCGGGCAGCCGAGGAGCGCTTCGCTGATGTCGTCAAAGCCGGTCGGACCCATCTCATGGACGCCGTACCGGTGACGCTCGGCCAGGAGTTCGGCGGCTACGCGAGGGCGATCGAGCTCGGGACCGCCCGCCTCCGTGATGTGCTGCCACGGCTGTGCGAGCTCCCGCTCGGGGGCACTGCGGTCGGCACCGGCCTCAACGCGCCTGCTGGCTTCGCCGCCGCGGTGATCTCGGTGGTGGCCGACCGGACCGGGCTGCCGCTGCGTGAAGCGGACGACCACTTCGAGGCTCAGGGTGCGCAGGACGTCCTCGTGGAATCCAGCGGCACGTGCAGGGTCGTCGCGGTGAGCCTCAACAAGTTGGCATCGGATCTGCGGTGGATGTCATCGGGTCCTGCGGCAGGACTCGCCGAGATCCACCTGCCCGATCTCCAACCCGGCAGCTCGATCATGCCCGGGAAGGTCAACCCGGTGATCCCCGAGGCCACACAGCAGGTCGTCGCCCAGGTGATCGGCAACGACACCGCCGTGGTGATCGCCGGCGCCGCCGGCAACTTCGAGCTCAACGTGATGCTGCCCGTGATGGGCCGCAACCTCATCGAATCGATCGAACTGCTCGCCAACGTCACCGTCCTGCTCGCGGAGCGCTGCATCGACGGCATCACCGCGGACGCTGCCCGCGCACGCCGCTACGCCGAGTCCTCCTCGGCGATCGTGACCTCGCTCGTACCGCTCATCGGCTACGAGCAGGCAGCCGTCGTCGCCAAGGCAGCGATCACGTCGGGTCGAACCATCCGTGACGAGGTCACCGAACGCGGCCTCGTCGACGACACCGCTGAGCTCGATCGTGCGCTCGACGTGTTGGCGATGACCCGGGGTGGTCGTCTCACCGACTGACGGTGAGACGACCCTCACCGGCCGGCAGGCGCAGACAGGCGCACGTCAGCCGTGGCGACCCAGCACCCTGCGTCCCAGACGACGAGGCGACCAACGGCCTCTCCCGACCGACACGAACCGTCCGACGGAGGGATCGATGGACCGCGCCCAGTCGCAGATGCCGCGATCGTCGGTCAGGTACACGATCTGACAGAGCTCCGACCGCGCCACGAGGGCTTCGAGTGCGTCGACTGCTTCGTCGGCCTCGAAGGGAGCGAACACATCGCGGAGCAGCACCGGGTCATGTGTCAGCGATGAGGGTTCGATCCGGGCGATCAACGCGTCGACGACCCGGGCGACGTCGTCGCGCGTGTAGCCGTCGGAACTGGCGTCCGAGAGCCGGCCGACCTCCGCGACCAGCGTGCCGACCGCCTCGTCGAGGGCGCTGAGCGCTGTTGCGATGCGCGCCAGCCGAACCGACAGCGTCGCCTCCTCCGCCGTCACCTGCGCGAG
>CAYSCB010000185.1:0-6487 GCA_964429335.1 uncultured Aquihabitans sp. | reverse complement strand
GACGGGCGCAGACACATAGACGCGCGAGTAGACGTAGTTCAACGCGTTCGTGTTCGTGAACGTCACCGTCCACCGCGCACCGGTCGCCCCGGCCACCGCCGGCAGCGCCGTGATCCCAACACCCGACACCGCCGTGGGACCCGCTGCCAGGGTGAAGTTCGCGTTCACCGGTGTCGTGTCGGTGGAGGTGCTGACCGACAGCGTCTTCGATCCGGAGGTCTACTTGTTCTCGACGTCATCGACGACGACCTGGAGCGCGTGCCCCGCCGCCACATTGTTCCCGACGGTGAGAGTGACCTGGTTCGTGTCGGGCATCGAACCCGCACACGCACCCCACTCGACGTCAGGGTCCGGTGTCGTGTCGATGATCGTGTAGGAGCACGAGTTGGGGAACACCGTGCCGGCCGGGCCTGTCAACGAGATGGAGTCCGTGCCTGCGGCGAGCGCGGACGTGGCGGTGAACGACACCGTCCACCGCGCACCCGTCGCACCAGCAACCGCTGGCGACACCGACACCGAGACGGAACCGACAGAGCTGGCCCCAGCCACCGAACCGCCGCCCAGCAGCGCGGCGATGACAGCCAGGAACGCCAAGACCCCAGCGAACGAACGGCCCCTGCAAACACCCGACGACGACGTCATGGCGCTTCCCTTCCCTCAGTTCCTATTGAGGTGGAACCTAGGACGATCCTCGTTCGAGATCAACGGGTTCTTCGAAAGCACCGCTCTGTGCTGAGGTTCACCCACGCAGGCCGGTGCAACCTCACAACGGGGCGATGAAGGGAAGGCACAGCGGGCGCGGGCCGACCTCACCGCCCAGCGTCCAGATCACGAGACCCGTCACGTTCGGGTCGATCGCCAGGGCGACGTGGCCGCTGAGGTCCAGGATGCAGTGCTGCTGCAACACGATGTTCGTCACGCCGGGTTCGTTCAGGATCCCGCTGGTGTAGGGGATGACGACCTCGTCGAACGTGGTGACGAGGTTGGTGTAGGTCGGTCCGGGCACCGTCACGCCGCCGGCGTTCAGGTCGTCGATGAACTGCGACGGCGGCAGGAACTCCGTGCACGACGCGCACACCACGTCGAGGACCGGGTCGAGGATCGGCGACACGGCATGGGCGAGCACGCTGAGGCCGTACAGCGTGGTGCCCTTGTAGATCGAACCGAAGCCGACGAAGTGGCGGACCTTGGTGTTCCCACCGAGGAACTTCATGTAGTACGTGGCGACCGCGGTGCCCTCCGAGTGACCGACGATGTCGACCTTCGCGGACCCGGTGCTCGTGCGGACGGAGTCGATGTAGGTCGCGATCTCGGCCGCGCTCGAGCGCATCGACTGCAGCCCCCCGATCCCGAACGCCCCGACGCCGTAGGTCGGTGTGAACACGCAGTAGCCCGCACCGGCGATCAACGGTGCCTTGGTGAACCAGTTGAGACCGCCGTTGGCGCCGAGGCCGTGGAGCATGACGACGGGCTCGCGACCCGCTGCCGGTCTGCACCCCCAGTCGTTCACGCCCTGCGTCGGTGGGCCCGAAGGCGCCGGCGCGCACGCCGCCGCGAGGCACACCACGATCGCGATGACAGCGATCACACGTACACGTCGATGATCCATGTCGGTCCCCCCGGACGTCGGCGGCGTCGATGCGACGCTGATCTCATCCTGTCGCACCGGTGCACCATCACGACAGATCCGCCCACGGACCGAACCGGCACGCGGACACCGCACCGGAGGGTACCGACGACGGCATCGACCGACATCGACCAGACTGTTGGCCCACCACGGATCGGAGCCGTCGCCATGAGCCTTCCCGTCGAGGACATCGTCGCCATCGAGCAGCTGTACGCGACGTACAACCACCTGATCGACGGTGGCTTCACCGAGGAGTGGGCGGCGTTGTTCGTCGAGGACGGCACGCTCGACACCGGCCTCGGCATCCTCGTCGACGGCACCCCCGCGGCACGGGTCGAGTTCGCGGCAGGCGTCCCGCTGATCATGCCGGGCTCACGTCACGTGGCGACCAACGTGCGCATCGAGGTCGACGGCGACACCGCGAAGGGCGCGGCGTACCTGCAGCTGTGGGTCGCCGACGAGGACACCGGCAGCATCAAGGTCCTGGTCTCGGGCGTCTACGTCGACACGCTGCGCAAGGTGGACGGCAACTGGAAGTTCGTGACCCGGGCCCTGGTGCCTGACGCAGGCGCAACCGTCCCGGCCTTCTGACCGACACCCCCAGACCGGGTCCTCGACCGGAGGCCGTCATTGAACGCTCACCGTTCGATGTGGCCCGGGAGCAGGAACGGGTAGATGCGGTGACGCACCCGGCGTTGCCACCACCGATCCACGCGGCGCAGGCGCAGCATCACCTCCCACAATCGTGCATCGGAGCGGTAGTAGCGGCGAGCCTCGTCTTCGGTCACCGGCGGCGACACCTCGGCGTTGGCAGCCTGCAGCACGGCGGGGATCCAGTGCGCGAGGCGTTCCTTGTGCAGGTTCGCAGCCACATCGACGCACATCCGACGCGGGTCGCGGAACGCCCCGACGACGCCGGGTGCGACGAACCGGCCGATGACCCCGCGCAGCGCCCACGGGAAGGAGGCGAGGAACACTCCGAGATCGAGCTCGACCTTGCCGGCGGCGTCGAAGAGCATCGGCGTGCTCACGTCCAGGTAGCGCATCCCACCGTCGACGAGCGCCCAGTTGGAGAGTTGTGCGTCGAGCCCGGTGCGTTCATCGCACACTGACGTGATCGCGTCGACGATGCCGCTCACCAGCGGGTGCTCCGGGTCGGGCGTGTCGCGTCGGAACACGTTCGGACCGAGGGATCCGGCGTCGAGGACGGGTTGCACGACGTAGGCGACGACAGCGTCGGGTGCCGTGGGGACGTGTGTCTCAATGACGGAGAACCGGCTCGCGACGGGCTCCACGCCGCGGTCGACGAGGACGTCCAGGTACTCGGCGAAGCGGCGACCGTAGGACTCCGCTGCGGTGCGTGAGGCGAACGGCGGGAGGCGCTTGCAGGCGGCGACCGGCGACCCGGTGGGCCAGCCCACGACGAGGGAGATCTCGCCGTAGCCCAACAGGGCGAGCTCCGAGTCGTCCCCGCGACGCAGTGCGTCCTGCACGGCCGCCTCGACCGCTGGCAGGTCCACCTCGGGAGCGGTCGGTTCAGCCACCGAGGACCTCTCGGACGGTGGTGATCAGCTCGTCGGTCTCCTCGTCGGAGATGACCAGCGGTGGCAGGAACTGGAGCACCGACGGGTCGTTGTTGGCGAAGATCACGAACACCCCCGCGGAGACGAGATCGCGGGTGGCTGTCATGCCACCGCCCGGGTCGTCGAACGCGAGCCCCATGAACATGCCCCTGCGACGGAGACGGACGGGCAGGCCGGCGAGGCCCTTCTCGAACCGGTTCCCGACCTCGACGACTCGGTCGAGGAAGCCGGGGGCCTCGATCACGTCCAACACGGCGAGGCCGGCGACGCAGCCGAGCTCCGCGCCGCCGAAGGTGGAGATGTGCACGAACGCGTGGTCGTCGAAGAAGTGGTGCAGCTCCCTGGTCATGAGCGTGGCCGTGATCGGATACACGCCGCCGGAGAGTCCCTTGCCGGTGATCAGCAGGTCAGGCGTGACGCCCTCCTGCTGGTGGTACCAGACCGTCCCGGTGCGCCCGAGGCCGGTCTGCACCTCGTCGAACGCGAGCAGGGCGCCGCGTGCATCGCACAGCCCGCGCAGGCCGGCGAGGTAGCCGGGGCTGGGCAGCGGCATGCCGAGCGTCGCGGGGATGGGCTCGATGAGGACGAGCGCGGTGTCGTCGCCGACCGCTCCGGCCATCGCGTCGAGGTCGTCGAAGGGCACCTGGGTGAAATCCGGCAGGTTCGGTCCGAACGGATCCCGGTAGGCTGGGTCACCCGCAGCGAGCGCCAGGCCGGTGTGGCCGTGGTAGCCGCCGACGACGGAGACGACCCCGGTCCGGCCGGTGTGCGCACGGGCGACCTTGATCGCCAGGTCGATGGCCTCACCGCCGCCGACGCCGAACACGACGCCAGGGAGGGAGCCGCCCGTCGTCGCGGCGAGTCCCTCGGCGAGCGCGGCACGCCAACCGGAGACGAGGTGGTGGTTGCCGACGTCGAGGTGGTCGAGCGCGTCGCGCACCGCACGGACGACCGTGGGGTGACGGTGACCGAGGTTGAACACGCCGCCGTTGCAGTGGCAGTTGACGTACCAGCGACCGTCGTAGGCGTCACGGAACCGGACTCCGTCGCGCTCTCCCATGACCAGCTCGAGACCGAGGGCACGGTAGGCGTCGACCTTGCCGGCGTTGACGTGTGCGGCGAACGCGTCCTCGGTCGACCGGCGGTCCGGGTACGGCTGCGTGTGGTCGGCCATCGCTGCTCCTGGGCCGGGTGGATTCCGCCCCCGATCGAACCAGAACACCGGCGGGCGCGCCAGGGTCACGTAGCCGTGCATCCTGCTGAAGTCGGTTCAGGACATATCGACGGCAAAGGGTTGCGCTGTGCAGGGTCGCTACGTACCCTCCGATGCATCGGCCGGGCGGTCCGTTTCCAGGGGGGATGCGGACCGCCTGCTGCCAGCCCTCCCCCTCTCCCACCCCTCCCGCCCACCCTTCCCGAACTCGGCACGCCTCACGTCGATATTCGACGTCAGACGTTCTCGGTACGAGGCCCTCCGTGCTCACAGAGTCGAAGCGAACGCGGGTTTCGTCCCGACGATGCAGCGTGCGAGACCGGGGACGCGGACCATGCCGTCACGCTCGAAGGCACGCACCCTTCTGACGGCCTCGTCCCGGATCCGCTCTCGAGCTCGAGCGTCGACCTGCCGGAGCGCCACTGCGGCGAGCGACACGTGGTCGCTGATCATCTCCCAGTACTCCTCCGGCGACCGGGTGACGAGCTCGACCGGGACGTCCCACTCGGCGATGTCGTGCAGCCCGGCGTCGGCGTACAGGGCAGCGACCTGGCCCTGCGCCGCGCAGCGGTACATGTTCGGCCCGTCGGGATCAGTCGGGGGCAACGTCACCTCGGTTACGATCGCCTGCATCGCGAGGGTCGTCCAGGGATTGCGGTCCGGGTCGATCCACACCGCGGAGCAGAGCCGTCCGCCGGGCCGGAGCACGCGAGCGAGCTCGGCGGTGGCCGCGGCCAGGTCGGGAAGGAACATGTAGCCGAAGCGCACCGACACGCTGTCGAAGGCAGCATCGTCGAACGGCAGCTCATCGGCGCTGCACACGCTGGTCTCGACGTTGGTGATGCCCTGCTCGCCTGCCCGACGCTCTGCAACGGCCAGCATCTCCGGCGAGAGATCGGCGAGCACGACACGACCGTTCGGCGCCCGCCTCGCGATGCTGATCGCCGGCTCCCCGGTTCCGGCTGCGACGTCGAGGTGGTGCTGCTCCGCGGCGATGTCGAGGTGGGCGATCATCGCCGCTGTGACGGGAGCGAGCTGATCCATGATCACCGCGTCCCACTTGTCCCAACCGGGGGCCAGTCCGTTCCAGGTCGTTCGCTGGCCGTCTCGGATCGCATCGGTTCCGGCCATGAGAATCCTCCGGTGCTCCGACGGCTGTCTCATCGAACGCTACCCACCCAACCCCGGCGCCGACGGTCGCCCACCGGCTGTCGGCCGGGTCGCTACAGGTCGAGCGCTTGACGGAGACGGTCGAGCAGCTCCTGCTCGGACGGCTTGATGCCCTTGGAGGCGCCGGCGACCGCGACCCCGATGTCGTAGAACCACTGTCGGACCTGGGCGGACTCCTCGGCCGGGATGCCGGCCAGGGCCTCGACCGCCGCGGCCACGTCGGCGAGCAGGCCGTCGACGACGACGTTGGGCGTCGCGCCCTTGTGCTGCTTCGCATCGTGACGTGCTTCCTTGGCCGCGGCCTCGGGGACGATGTCGGCGATCAGCTGGTCCGCCGGGCCTGAGTGGGCGGGGCGAGCAATGGCCTTGGCCCCGGCAGTGGACTCCTTGAGCATCGAGATCGGGCCGTGGTCGCCGACGAACGCGACGGCCAGCATGATGGCGACCGGAGCATCGGTCAGCGCATGCCACTGCTCGTCGGTGAACGAGGATCGATCGGACATGGTGTGCTCCTTCGGGGGGCGGGTCTCAGCGAGGTTGGGCCACGGGAGCGTAGATGGGTTCGCGTCGCGATCCGCAGGCTGCCGAGAACAGTTCGCTGCTCGGCACACGGCCCGCCCCGGCACCCTGCCTCGCTTACACTTCGGCGGTTCCGCGGGCCGCCCGCGCACAGCTTCCCGCGCGCACGTACCGCGTCGGCCTGTTCGTTGCCGGATCGGACGCCGCGATCCCGCGCCCGCGGGCGGCGATCGTCGAGCACCTCGCCGCGCACGGCTTCGCCGAGGGCCCGAACCTTCAGGCGCACGTGCGCGTCGGCAGCTTCAACCGCCCGCCGGCAGCTGAGGCCGCCCGCGCTCGGTTCCCGGCACAGCCCGACGCGAGCCTCGCCGCCAC
>CAYSCB010000184.1:0-6518 GCA_964429335.1 uncultured Aquihabitans sp. | reverse complement strand
TCGAAGTGGTTCTTGTGCATCTTCCAGTTGCCGCTGATGATCGGCTTGCGGGTGCCTGGCATCGTTCCCCCTGGGGTCGGGTTCGGTCCTGGGATCGCCGGTCGGCTCAGTCGGCCGCGTTCGACGCGTGGCGGAGTGCTTCGAGGCCCGGCAGGTCACCCTGTTCGATGAGCTCGAGCGACGCACCACCACCGGTGGAGATGTGGTCGACCTGATCGGCCAGCCCGAACTGCGCGATCGCCGCTGCGGAGTCGCCGCCGCCGATCACCGTGAAGCCCCGGCACTCCGCGACGGCCTGCGCCACCGACCTCGTACCGGCTTCGAACCTCGGGTCCTCGAACACGCCCATCGGACCGTTCCACAGAACGGTGCGCGACTCGCCGATGATGTCGCCGAACGCTGCCGCTGCACCCGGACCGATGTCGAGACCCATCCACCCGTCGGGCAGCGAACGTCCGAAGTTGCGGACCTCGCCGCCGGCCGACGGCTCGCCGATCTTCCCACCCGGTCCGAGGCCGACGACGTCCTCCGGAAGGTGCAGGCGGTCACCGTGCTCGTCGAGCAGCTTCGCGCACGTCTCGACCTGGTCCGCCTCGAACAGCGACGACCCCACGGAGTGACCCATCGCCCCGAAGAAGGTGAAGCACATGCCGCCGCCGATGACGATGTCGTCCGCGATGTCCAACAACGCGGTGAGCACCCCGAGCTTGTCGGACACCTTCGACCCGCCGGTGATCGCGGTGAACGGCCGACGTGGTTCGGCACGGATGCCGAGGAGCACCTCGACCTCCTTCGCGAGCAGCCGGCCCGCCGCGGATGGCAGCAGCATGGGCGGACCGACGATCGAGGCGTGCGCCCGGTGCGATGCGCCGAACGCGTCGTTCACGTAGAGATCGTGACCGGCGCACAGTTCGGCGACGAACGCCGGATCGTTGCCGGTCTCACCAGGGTCGAACCGCAGGTTCTCCAGCAGCTCGACACCGGGTGCGAGCTCGGCGAGCCGCGCCCGCACCGGTGCGACCGAGTAGCGGGGGTCCGGCTCGCCCTTCGGTCGGCCGAGGTGGGTGCAGGCGGTCACCTTCGCCCCCCGGTCGAGCAGCCACTGCAACGTCGGCAGGGCTGCCCGGATCCGGAGGTCGTCGGTGATCACGCCGTCGGCGAGCGGCACGTTGAAATCCGCGCGGACGAGCACGGAACGTCCAGCGACGTCGCCGAGGTCCTCGAGCTCAGGAACGCCGAACTTCACGCCTCGGTCCTCAGCTGTTCGCCGCGCCGATGACCAGGGCGAGGTCGACGAGCCGGTTCGAGTAGCCCGACTCGTTGTCGTACCAGGACAGGACCTTGACCATGTTGCCCATCGTCATCGTCAGTCCCGAGTCGAAGATGGAGCTGTAGGGCGAGCCGACGATGTCGGTGCTGACGATCGGTTCGTCGGTGTACTGCAGGATGCCCGAGAGCCGTCCCTCCGATGCAGCCGCCTTGAACGCCTCGTTGACCTGCTCGACGGTGACGTCCTGGTCGAGCAGACCGGTGAAGTCGGTGATCGACCCGGTCGGCACCGGGACCCGCAGCGAGGTGCCGTCGAGACGACCCTTCATGGCTTCGAGCACGAGCGACGTCGCCCGGGCGGCACCGGTCGAGGTCGGCACGATGTTGATCGCCGCGGCACGGGCACGACGCAGGTCCTTGTGCGGACCGTCGACGAGCGACTGGTCACCGGTGTAGGCGTGGATCGTGTTCATCAGTCCCTTCTGGACGCCGAACGCGTCGTCGAGGACCTTGATGAGCGGCACGAAACAGTTCGTCGTGCAGGACGCGTTGGACACGATGACGTGCTTGTCGGGATCGAACGTGTCGTCGTTGACGCCGACGACGAACGTCGCGTCCACGCCGCCCGCCGGAGCGGAGATGATCACACGGGGTGCCCCGCCGGCGAGGTGCGCGGCGGCCTTGTCGCGGTCGGTGAAGATGCCGGTCGACTCGATCACGACGTCGACGCCGAGATCACCCCACGGGATCTCGGCGGGGTCACGGTGCTGGACGACCTTCAGGACGTCGCCGTCGACCGCGATGCCACCGTCGACCTCCTTGACGTCACCGGGGTAGGTGCCGGCGACGGAGTCCCGCTTCAGCAGGAGGGCCATCTGGTCGAGCGACCCGAGGTCGTTCACGGCGACGAAGTCGATGTCGGCACCGCGGGCCTTGGCGGCACGGAAGAAGTTGCGCCCGATGCGGCCGAAGCCGTTGATCCCCACACGAACGGTCATGTCATCCCTCATCTCAGGTGTGCATGGCGGTCTGATCGGTCTCAGATCCGGGTCGCCGGCCGGTCGCGGCGACGCGTCCCCCTATGCGAGCACGCCCGTGGACGATGTGCCAATCCTCGACCTGGGAGCGTACGGGGCCTGCGGGCTGAATCAGCGGGCGAGCAACCCGGCAAGCGCCTCGGCGAGCATCGCCGGGACGTGGGCACGGCCACCCGGAGCCGTCAACGTCGCCGCGACCGAGCCCTGGATCCCTTCCGCTCCACCCATCGTCGCCGGGTCGTGCAGCACGACGTCGGGCACCAGGCCGTGACGCGCCAACGCGGCCACGTGATCCGCCACGTCGTATCCGGCCGTCTCGGAGTCCTGCGGATGGAGGTTGCACACGTAGACGACCTGCGCTTCGGTGCGTCGGACCGCCTCGACGATGCCCCGAACAGCAGTAGCGGCAAGGACGCTGGTGTACAGAGACCCGGGACCCAGGACGACCTGGTCGGCAGCGAGAATCGCCTCCACAGCCTGATCACATGCCGGAGCGTCCCGGGGATCGACCGTCACGGTCCGCAGGTCGGAACGCTCGCCGACCGCCACCTGACCCCGGACGGTGCTGCCGGAGTCGACCGTCGCCCGCAGCTCGACCGGAACCGTCGTCGCGGGCAGCACCCTTCCGGCGCAGCCGAGCAGGCGACCGGCCTCGTCGAGGGCCCGGACCAGGTCACCCTCGGACTCCTCCAATGCTGCGATGAGCAGGTTGCCGAACGCATGTCCGGCGAGCTCTCCCGAGGCGAAGCGGTGCTCCATCGCCGCAACGATCGGTTCGTCGGAGCCGGCGAGCGCCACGAGGCACTTGCGGAGGTCTCCCGGCGCGGGACGCGGGGTCGCAGCCCTGAGCCGACCGGTCGAGCCACCGTCGTCAGCGACCGACACGACCGCGACGATGTCGCCGGCGTAGCAGCGCAGCGCACGTAGCGTCGTCGCCTGCCCGTGACCTCCACCGACGGCGACGACCTTCGGCGACGATCGTCGGATGTCACCGGATCCGTTCGTCGCGACCGCCGTCATCGGGCAAGGTCCCGGTGACGGATCCGCGGCTCGATGCCACGGTCGCGCATCCACGCGGCGATGGCCTCGGTGATGCTCACCGAACGATGGCGACCGCCCGTGCAGCCGAACGCGATCGTGAGCAGTGCCTTGCCCTCGGCGACATAGGCAGGCAACAGCAGATCGAGCAGACCCTCGAGGTGTTGCAGGAACTCACCGGTCAACTCGAACGACGCGACGTAGTCCTGGACCTCCCGGTCGAGCCCGGTCAGCGGACGGAGCTCGTCGACCCAGTGCGGGTTGGGCAGGAACCGGCAGTCGAACACGAGGTCGACATCCGCGGGGACACCGTGCTTGTAGCCGAACGACTGGAGCGTCACCTGGGTCAGCCCCGGACCGCCACCATCGGCGAAGAGGTCGTTCACCCTCGCCCGCAGATCGTGCACGTTCAGCTCGGAGGTGTCCACGACGATGTCGGCGGCTTCGCGCACCGCAGCGAGCACGTGACGCTCCTGGTCGATCGCACCGGCCATCGTCCCGGCCTGCGCCGCCATCGGGTGACGACGCTTCGACTCTCCGTAGCGGCGCACCAACGTCGGCGTGGACGCGTCGAGGAACACGGTGCGGACTGCCGCACCCGAACGGCGCAGCTCCTCGATCGCCGGTCCGATGCCTTCGATGTCGCTGCCGGTCCCGACCACCAGAGCGACCGGAGAACCCGGATCCTGGAAGCGAGCCAGCTCCGCGACCTTCGGGATGAGCTCGACGGGGAGGTTGTCGATCACGAACCAACCGAGGTCCTCGAGGGTGTCGCCGAACTGGGTCCGTCCCGCTCCGGAGACGCCGGTGATCACCAGGAACTCGCTCACGCAGGCAACGCTACCGGGGGTCCGACCGGGCACCATCTTCGCCAGACGCCACGCGGCTCGCTACGGTTCCAACCCGTCAGCCGGCAAACGCCCGCAGGAGATCTCGATGAGCAAGAAGCTGTCCGCCCCCGTCGTCGCTGTGTTGTTCGCTGTCGCGCTCCTCGCCGGAGCGTGCAGCAAGACCACCGAGGCGACCGGCGACAAGAACGCCGAAGCGACGACGACGGTCGCCGCGCAACAGGAGACAACGACGACGACCGTCGCCCCCACAGCGACGCTCGTCGATGTGCTCACCGCGGACAACGACCTGTCGCAGTTCGCCGGCCTGGTCACCATGGCCGGGCTCCAGACGACGCTCGCAGAGGGTGGGCCCTACACGGTGCTCGCGCCGACGAACGCCGCGATGAGCAAGGTGCCTGCCGCGACGATGGCGAGCCTGCAGCAGGATCCGTCAGGCGCCCTCGGCACCCTCGTCCGCCTGCACGTGATCCCGGGGACGGTCTCCGCCGAGGACCTGGCCAAACAGGACGGCCAGTGCATCGAGACGCTCGGCGGCAAGGTGAAGATCACCGTCAACGGCACGGGCGACACCTCCACCGTCGACTACGGGGACGCCACCGTGTCCAAGGACGAGCCGCAGAAAGCGACCAACGGTCAGATCCTCAAGGTCGACAGCGTGGTGACCGCACCGGCGACCTCCTGCTGAGCCGAACCTCTCCGTCGGCGGGCGGGTCGGCGGTCATCCCTTCTCGAAGCGCAGGAACAGCAGCCGCGGCACCGACGCGGCGTCGGCGTACTCCTCGGCGCGCGCGACGAACCCGGGAGGCGGTGCAGGTTCCTCCATCCGGTCGAGCCGGAGCCCGACGTCGCGGGCAGCGTTGAGGTAGCGGGACAAGGGACGGTGGAAGAACGTGATGAACACGTCCTTCTCGACCTCCTCCACCGTCTCCGCCTCGTGCAGGTACGGCCCGATGCGCCAGTACTGCTCCGGGGGATCGAGCACCTGATCGTCGATCCAGCCGCTCCCGGGTGTCTGCAGGAGGGGGTGGTTGAGCAGGAACAGGAAGATCCCACCCGGTCGCAGCAGACGGGCGATCTCACCGAGCGCTGCTTCGACGTCACCGATGTGCTCGAACACCAGACACGCGACGGCCGCGTCGGCAACGCCGTCCCGCAGCGGCAACGCCGTCGCCGATCCCTGCAGGTAGCTGGGGCCACCCGAACGCTCCCGTGCCACCGACACCTGCTGCATCGCCGGATCCACCCCGACCACCTCGGCGCCCGATGCCGACGCCACCCGGGCGACCTGACCCTCCCCACACCCGACGTCCACCACCAGCGGTGCTCCCCCACCCTGTGGCCGCAGGTCCGACAGGTGGGCGGCCACCATCGGCAGGATCTGCTCGGTGTACTCGGGGTCGACGCCGTCGGTGAAGCGCTCCTGCCACCAGAGCGCGTGGGCTTGCCAAGGATCCGTCGACACGACGACGACGCTACGTCGGATGTCAGCAGGCGGTCGGAGTGGGTGTCTTCACGTTGAACTGCGCCGTCCCCTGCCAGCAGCCGACGTCGACGACCTCGAAGTCATCCGCGCGCACCTTCGACAGAGAGCTGAGCACACCCGCCGGCCAGCTCGGGTTGTACTCGCCGGACAAGCCGAAGCCGCCAGAGGGGGTCGGCTGCGTGCTGTCGGCGACGACCGCGCCGTAGCGACGCAGGGCGGTGAGGATCGACTTCGTCCCGGCGGGGATCGTCGTGTCGTCCTGGAGCCGTGTGAACGCCGCGGCGCTGAGGCGCAGCCGGGTCCCCATCGGCATCGCAGCGGCGACGGTCGCGGTCCCGTCGGTCGCTCCGGCGGGCCACACCCACGCCGTGGCGCTGTTGACGTCCTTGGGGAAGGCGACCCGCAACGCATGGTCGATCTCACCGACTGCTCCGGCGATGCCGGCCGGGTACACCTCGTCGAAGCGGTACACCAGCGGCGCGATCGGCAGCCTGGCAGCCTCGACGTTGCTCAGGCCGTGTCCGTCGGTCCGAATCCTCGTCGCCGACGAGGAGATCGGCAGCGCCCACTGGACGCCGTGGGCCGACGACTTGAACGCGTTGTTGTACCCGATGTGCTCCTGGAGAGCGCATGAGGTCCGGTCGAGCACCGTCAGGTGGAGGTCGCTGAAGGTCAGGCTCGGCTCTCCCTCCCAGTGGATCGCCGGATCAGCGGGAAGGAACGCCGGGAGGGTCTGGTAGCCGTAGTCGGAGGTCCCGATCGTCATGTCACGCTTGGCACCCGTCACCGTGACGAGCGGCATGCCGTACACGGAGCCCTGGTACTCCGCGGTGGACGCAC
>CAYSCB010000183.1:0-6523 GCA_964429335.1 uncultured Aquihabitans sp. | reverse complement strand
CAGGTCGTCATCACCTGCCACTCCCAGCGCTTCTTCGCAAAGCCGTGCGAGGCGCTCGCGGTCGACTGGCTCGACGCTCCAAGCTTCGCCTCGACCCCGCAGCGGATGGATCACCAGGACGAGCTGGACTCGGTGATCGACGAGCGGTGCCGGCAGTTCGACTCGGCGGAGCTGATCGAGCGGCTCACCGCGGCCGACGTGCTCGTCGCCCCGATCAACGGCGTGGCCGACGTCGCGGAGGACCCCCAGGTGCGTCACAACGGGATGATCGTCGAGGTCGACAACGAGAAGCTGGGGCCCATCCGGGTGACCGGTGTGCCGATGCACTTCCACGGGACCCCGGCGCGCGTCACGCATGGCCCTCCGCTGTTCGGCGAGCACACCGCCGAGATCCTCGACGAGCTCGGATACTCCCACGAGCGGATCGCAGAGCTCGTGGACGAGGGATCGGTCGGCGTGGGCGCCGCTGCTGTCCGGACCACCACGGCGGGACATCCGTGAAGAACTCCCCGAAAGAAGGCAGGAACCGATGAACGACCAAACAGGCCAGTCGGACGACACGGGCCGTCCGGGTGACGCACGAGGCACCGACCACCCACGCGTGGCGCTGGTCACCGGTGCCGCATCGGGGATCGGACAGGCGACCGCCCTCCGATTCGGTGGCGACGGCCTCAAGGTGGCCTGCTTCGATCTCGACGCCGGCGGCGTGCAGGCGACCGCTGATCAGATCCGTGACGCCGGCGGCGATGCTGTGGCGTTCGACGGCAACGTGTGTGACGAGGTGGCCACCAAGGCCGTCGTGGAGGACACCCTCGGTCACTTCGGACGCCTCGACGTCCTGGCGAACGTCGCCGGGGTCGGTCACTACCGGCACTCACAGGACGAGTCGCTCGCCGACTGGAACCGGGTGCTCGGGGTCAACCTGACCGGCACGTTCCTGATGTGCCGCGACGCGATGGCCGCGCTCGTGGAGAGCCACGGTGCCATCGTCAACGTGGGGTCGATCGCAGCGGTCGCGGCGCACGCCTATGGCGCCGCCTACAGCGCGTCGAAGGGTGGTGTCGTCGCGCTCACCAAGACCCTCGCCGCCGAGTTCGCATCACGGGACGTGCGGGTCAACGCCGTCTGTCCCGGCGGTGTGATGACGCCGATCCTCGGAGGATTCATCCCGCCGGAGGGCGCCGACGACACCCTCGTCGGTCGAGCAGTGCCGCTCATTGGGCGCTTCCTCGACCCCGACGAGATCGCCCGGGCGATCGAGTTCCTCGCGTCGGAGTCGATGCCGAACCTCACCGGAGCCGTCCTCGTCGTCGACGGCGGCACCGTCGTCTGAGACTGCCCGAGGACCGAGGGGACGGACAACCGACATGGACTTCTGCGACTCTCCCAGCGAGGCGATCTTCCGGAAGGAGGCACACGAGTTCCTGGCCGCGAACATCCACGAGGCACCGGGCGACCTGTCCGAGAGCGCCGGCGAGTGGGAGAAGTCCCTCGCCGCCCGCAAGAAGTGGCAGCGGATCCTCTACGAGAACGGCTTCGCAGCGATCACCTGGCCCGAGGCACACGGTGGGCGGGGTCTCGGACCGGTCGAGCAGATCATCTGGAACGAGGAGCGCAACCGGGCGCGTGCGCCGTCGCCGGTGAACATCGTCGGGATCGGCATGGCAGGCCCGGCGTTGATCGAGCATGGCACCGACGAACAACGGGAGCGGTACCTGTCGCGGATCCTGAGCGGTGAGGAGATCTGGTGCCAGCTCTTCAGCGAGCCCGACGCCGGTTCGGATCTTGCCGCGGTGGCGACGAAGGCCGAGCGTGACGGCGACGACTGGATCGTCACCGGTCAGAAGGTCTGGTCCTCCGGCGCCCACTTCTCACGTCGGGCGATCCTGTTGGCCAGGACCGACCCGACCGTCCCCAAGCACAGGGGCATCACGTTCTTCGCGCTCGACATGGAGAGCCCTGGCGTGACCGTGCGCCCGCTCCGACAGATGAACGGAGAGATCCACTTCAACGAGGTGTTCCTCGACGAGGTCCGAATCCCCGACGCGGATCGGGTGGGCGAACCGGGTGATGGCTGGAAGGTCGCGACCACCACGATCCTGCACGAGCGCATGGCCCTGGGAGGCTCGCTCGGTGTGTTCCACATGGAGGACCTCGTCGAGTTGGCCCGCGAGCGCGGACCGCTCGACGCCCACACCCGGGATCTGCTGGCGAAGGCGTACACCTACCACCAGTGCCTCGACTACCTGAACGCCCGGGTCATGTCGAAGCTCGCCGCGGGTGAGATCCCGACCGCCGAAGGGGCGATCACGAAGCTGGCGGTGACCAGGATGCTCGAGACGGCGTCGGAAGCCGCCCTGGCGATGCTCGGCCCGGACGCCATCGCCGGCCGCGGACCGTGGCAGGACCTGTTCCTGATCACCCAGGGCATCCGGATCGGCGGCGGCACCGACCTCGTCCAGAAGAACATGCTCGCCGAACGCATCCTCGGTCTCCCGCGCGAACCCGACCCGAGTCGCGAGATCCCCTTCAACGAGCTCCGTCGGTGACGCCGCGGCTGCTGCGGCGGGCAGCGGTCGCACCCGGAGAGGAACGCGACCTCGCCGTGTCGGCGGGGATGCTGGTGGCGCCTGAGGAGCTGCCACGCGGCACCGAAGTGCTCGACCTACAGGGTCGGGCCGTGATCGCAGGTCTGGTCGACCACCACGTCCACCTGTTGGCGACCGCAGCGGCGCTGATCTCGGTCGACCTCACCCCGGCAGCGGTGCATGCCGCCGGTTCGCTCACCACCGCCCTGCGTCGAGCGCGTCGGGCCCGACCGTCGGGTTGGTTGCGAGGGATCGGCTACGACGAGGTGGCGTCGGGACCGCTGGACCGCGAGCTGTTGGACCGGGCGGGAGTCGGACCGGTGCGGATCCAGGACCGCGCCGGGGTGACGTGGATGCTCGACGCCGTCGGACTCGAGCGCGTCCGACCGGCGGACCCGGGTGACTGGCCGCCCGGCACAGAGGTCATCGATGGTCGACCCACGGGTCGCTTCTTCCGCTGCGACGGCTGGCTGCGGTCCCGCATGCCCCACGAGCCGCCGGACCTCGTCGAGCTGGGCCGCCGGTTGGCGACCCGGGGTGTGACCGCGGTCGTGGACGCGTCGGTGACCAACGGACCTGACGAGCTCGAGCTCCTCGCCGGGGCCGGGATGCCCCAACGACTGGTGGCCATGACCGGCGCCCCGGAGATCACCGCTCCCGGCGGGATCCGGCTCGGTCCGATGAAGATCGTGCTCGACGACATCGACCTCCCAGCGCTCGACGACCTGTCCGCGGCCGTGAGGCGGGCGCACGATTCGGGCCGCTGCGTAGCGATCCACTGCGTGACCCGGACGCAGCTCGTGCTCGCGCTCGCCGCCGGGATCGGACCCGGCGACCGGATCGAGCACGGCTCGGTCATCCCCGATGGGGCGATCGAGTTGATCGCGCGCTCCGGGGTGACCGTCGTGACCCAGCCCGGGCTGATCCGCACCCGTGGCGACCGCTACCTCCGTGAGGTCGACCGCGGCGATCTCGACTCGCTCTACCGGCTCCGATCCCTCCTCGACGCCGGTGTCCCCGTCGCGATCGGCAGCGACTCCCCGTACGGTCCGATCGATCCGTGGGTGCACGTCGCGGCGGCGGTCGACCGTCGCAGCGCCGACGGCGCGGTGATCGGTGGCGATGAGGCGATGGAGCTGCGCAAGGTGCTCGGACTCCTGCAACGGGATCCCGGCGCGGCTCACCGGCCGGGACCGGGACTCGCAATGGGTGCGCCGGCCGACCTGTGCGTGCTCGACACGGACTGGGTCGGCCTGGCACGCGATCCGGCGGTCGCCGAGGTGCACTCGACGTGGATCGACGGGACGCCGGTCCACATGAGATGAGCCTGCTGCGCCGACCGATCCGTCCGTCACGTGTCGCCGTGCGCCAGGGACCGTGCCACCGCTGCCATCGCCACCTCGATCAGGTGACCGCCACCCTCCCCGAGAGATCGGTAGGCGGCGGCAGCAGCAGCGAGGCCGGACATCGGATCGGCGACGGCATCCGCGCAGAACTCGGGTGATCCGTCGTCGTCACGTGCGACGAGTCCTCCGGCGACGGCCGCGTCGTCGCCGAACGCGACCCGGTCGGCGGCGACGCCCGAGCGGCCGTAGCCGGTGATCGACACCCAGACCATGCCGGGGCGCCCGGCGACCACCTCGGCGGCGTCGATGCCGAGGTGGTGCAGCGCACGTGGTCGGGACGACTCGATCACCACGTCGGCGGTCGCGGCGAGCTCACGCAGCTCGGCCCGTCCCGTCTCGCTGCGGAGGTCGACCTGTCGGAGCTCGTGGCCGGCGTGCAGCCACTCGTAGAAGCGGCGATCGCCGAACCGCGCCCCATCGGGTCGGGTGAGGCTCTCGACCTTGACGATCCGCATGCCGCCACGCCCGAGCAGGTGCGCGCACAGCGGCCCGGCCCACATCGAGCTCAGATCCACGACCGTCGATCCCGTCGCCTCGGCGCTGTCGCCGAGGCGATGCAGCACGACCGCTGCAGTGGCGTCCACGGCAGGGTCGTCGAGCACGGCCGCCGGGATGTCGAGGAGCTGGAACCGGTCCGCGACCTCGGCTGCTGTCCGGGGGCGGGCGAACGCTTCGATCGCCGGCCACGGATCGCCGAGGTCGACCGCTGCCTGCACCGCAGCGGGAACTGCATCGACGTCGGTGCGCCGGGCGAGGTTGACCGCGACCCAACCGTCCCTTGCCGCAAGCAGACGACACGACCCGTTCGCGGAGATCCGTCCGTTGCTCGTGAGATCGGCGAGTCGGGCCCTGCCCACGACGATCTCGTCGAGGTCGACCCGGAAGGGGAGGGACGCCGCGATGCGCCCCGCACGCTCCATGGCGGCCGCGCTCGGAGGGATCAGGAAGCCTGCCAGAACGGCGAGGATATCGTGTCGTGATGGGCGCAGCCGGGGTCGGTGTCGAGCGGTTCGTCCTCGCGGACACCGTCGTCGTCGGCGTCTCGGAGAAGGCTCCCGCTGTGGCGACGGATGACTTCGACGTCCTGCTCACCGCTGAGGCCGACCCGCCCCCTCCCTGGGTGACCGCTCCGTTCGCGGACGTGGCGTCAGCCGTCGAGCGTGCACCTGTGGCGGCGACGGTGCTGGTGCACGTGCTGCGTGCCGTCGAACCGCTGGCGATCCCCGTGGCGCTCACCGTCGAGTCGATGGGGTACTCGATGCTCCAGCGTGGTGAGGGCTTCCGTCGCTGGTCTGGGCAACGCACCCGGCGGACGCGTCGACCGTCGGCAGCGGATGTCGTTCGTCTCGAACGTCGCGACGGTCGGCTCGACGTCGTCCTGAACCGACCGGAGGTGCACAACGCGTTGAACGCCGCGATGCGTGACGCGCTCGTGGACGCGTTCGATCTCGTCGCGATGGATCCTTCGATCAGCGAGGTCCACGTGAGCGGGGCGGGCGCTTCGTTCTGCAGCGGCGGTGATCTCGACGAGTTCGGTCTGGCTCTCGACGTCGGGGCAGCACACCGGTTGCGGATCGCCCAGAGCGTCGGGCGGCGGGTCCACCATTGCTGCGACCGGGTCACGGTCCACCTCCACGGTTCGTGCATCGGGGCGGGGATCGAGATCGCTGCGTTCGCCGGTCGGGTGACTGCCCGTCCCGACACGCGGATCCGTCTGCCCGAGCTGTCGATGGGCCTCATCCCCGGAGCAGGTGGGACCGTGAGCGTGAGCCGCCGCATCGGACGTCACCGCACCGCGTGGCTCGCGCTGACAGGTGAGGTCCTCGACGCAGGGACCGCGCAGCGGTGGGGGTTGGTCGACTCGGTGGTGACGCCCGCCGGATGCTGAGACGGTTCTCAGGTGCTCGGGTGGAGTGTCATACCCCCTTCGTAGGGTGGCGAACATGAGTTCTTTCGCTGGGGAAGATGTGGGTCGAGGCGACGACGGGGCTGGTCCGTCGTCGGGTTCGGTGGGTCCGGGGTTGGTGGGCTTCGAGCCTGCTGCTGCGACGGTGGCGTCGACGGATCGTTCCCATGCAGCTGCTGTCGCTGCCCGGTTGTTGGCAACGACGGAGATCAAGGCGCTGTCCGATGACGAGTGCCTGGGTGTGTTCGACGACATCGAGCTCATCCGCCGGTCGTTGGACGCGTTCAGTTCGGGTGTGGCTGCTGAGATCGACTCCCGTGGCCTGTGCGATCTCCGGTACGGGTCTGCAACGGTGGCGTGGTTCGAACGTCGTCACGGCCGCAGCCGCGCAGCGGTCACTCGCGAGATCAAGACCGGCAAGAAGCTCCGTTCCGAGCTCGACGTGATCGAAGCAGCAGTGTTGCGCGGTGAGCTCTGTTTCGAACGCGCCGCGTTCATCGCATCGAAGGTCAACCCCCGTAACGCTGCCGCGTTGGTTGGCGCGCAGGACGCCATGTTGGACCTGTCGGCAGCAGAACCCTCCTGGGCGATGTTCACCGCGTCGATTGCGGCACTGGCCCGCT
>CAYSCB010000182.1:0-6526 GCA_964429335.1 uncultured Aquihabitans sp. | reverse complement strand
GGGGCGAGCCAGTAGCCGTGGGTGCAGATGAGGTGCAGCTTCTCCCACGTCGGGGCGTTGATCCCGCTCGGGTTCAGCTCCCGGGTCGACACGATCG
This sequence comes from uncultured Aquihabitans sp., assembly GCA_964429335.1. Classification (GTDB taxonomy): domain Bacteria; phylum Actinomycetota; class Acidimicrobiia; order Acidimicrobiales; family Microtrichaceae; genus Dermatobacter. Next base: position 6,429 of record CAYSCB010000182.1, on the reverse strand, counting down.
TCGGGATGCGCGTCGGCGCGCTCGCCCCTGGGAGACCGTCGACGACGTAGCGGTCGACGTCGACGTCGCGGAACCGGTAGAACTCGCGCTGGAAGTCGAGCTCCTGGATCGTCGGCTGGATGATCGCCGGGTCGAGCAGCCGGGCGTCGCGCACGTTGAGGCGCTGGGCCTCGATCGCTTCGGGGGTGACGGTCTTCTGGTAGTCGAACGCCACGTCACCGACGCCGTCCAGGCCGAGCGCTGCACGCGTCGCGTCGATGTTGCGCTTGATGTACGGGCGTTCCCGACTCAGCTCCGCCGGCGACACCTGGAAGCGCTGCACGAACGCCGGGTAGGCCGATCCGACCACGAGGGCGACGAGCAGCCAGAGCGCCACGACGATCCCCGGCATGATCCAACCCCGACGCCAGATGTTCACGATGAACAGCACCGCGACGAACACCGAGATGAGGATCAGGAACTTGATCGCGGGGATCCGGGCGTTCACGGTCGTGTAGCCGGCACCGTCGAAGGAGGCACCGCGAGCGGAGGTCAGCGCGTACATCTGCAGGACGTAGGAACCGGCCTTGACGAGCGCGATCGACGCCAGCAGCACCGACAGGTGCGCCTTGGCGTTCGGCGTGATCCGCTCCCCCATGGGTTGCAGTCGGATCGCGCCGTTGAGGTAGTGCAGGACGGCGACGATCATCGTCGTGACGAGCAGGAACGCGAACAGCCAGTCGACCACCTGGGTGAGGAACGGCAGCTTGAAGACGTAGAAGCCGATGTCCGTGCCGAGCTCGGGATCGGCGCGACCGAACGAGGCGCCGTAGCGGAACAGGAGCCACGACCGCCACTGGCTCGCGGCGCCGATGCCCGGGATCAGCGCGACCAGCAGCGCCAGTCCGAACGACAGCACGCGTTGGCGACCGGCGACGATCTGGCGGTACCGCAGGACGATGTCGTCATCGACTCCCGACACGGGGCGGAACCGCGGAGCCAGCCGATCGGCGACGAGGAGGTTGACCCACAGGATCAGGAAGAACGACAGCGTCGCACCGATGCCGAGGGTGAGGCGGGCCGACAGCAGGCGCCTCCACACCGACGTCAGCTCCAGCGAGTCGAACCACAGCAGATCCGTCCAGAACGTCGCGATGGCGCGCAGCGACAACGCCAGGATCAGCAGGAACACGACGAGCCCGCCCAGGACCCACCGGAGGCGGTTCGGGCCCGCCATCCGCTCACGTCGTCGGTCGCGTCGCGACGGACGGGGCATGTCATCGGGCATCCGCACGGCGATCGAGGTTACCGACGTGCGGGCACCAGGATGCAGCGGCATCCCGGGTGTGCCGGCGGGACGACATCGCCCGTCGGGAAGGCGACGCCGCACTCGACGGGGCCCGCCAGGACGTTGTCCTCCGCGTCGCTGCACGGCAGCCCGCCGTGGTCCGCCTCCCAGCACCAGAGGGTGCCGGTTCCGGCTGCAGCCTGCTCCCCCAGCGCGAACCCGGCGGCCGCCAGGTCGCCGGCGAGTTGCGGTACCGACTGCGTCCGCCACTCGCGGTACGCGGCCCGCACGTGGTCGCCGAGCTCGGCGAGCTCCGCGCCTTCTGACTCTGCGTGCTCGAGCGCCCGTTGGACATGCGCGCGCCGGAGCTCGAGCAGCTCACCGACCCGGATCTCGAGCCCGCCGGCGAGCACCTCCTGGTCGAGATGTCCGAGCGGGTCGTCGTCGTCGTTGCCGGACTCCGCGTCCCAGAAGCGGACACCGGCGATCGCCGCGGCGACGAACTCCTCGTTCAGCGCAGCGCTGAACGTCGCGACGTCGTCGTTCGGCGGCAGGAGCGTGTCGAGATCCGGCCGTCCACGGCGGATCCGCCGGAGACGGTCCAGGACGTCGTTCTGCTCGTCGGAGACGAGCCGCTTCAGCGTCCGGGTCAGCGACTTCTCGACCGGCACCAGGAGCTCGTCGCGGCGGTCGAGCACCGAGGCGGTCGCCATCGCGTCCGCCACAGCGTCATCGGTGGTGTCGACGTCATCGGTGGAACCGGCATCATCCGTGGAACCGTCGTCATCGGCGGACTGGGCGAGCGCGACGACCTCGGCGAGCTCGTCCACCGTGGTCTCGTCGCTGTCCTGCTGCCCAGCGCCGTCCAGATCGTCGTCCAGGTCCTCGTCGTCCAGATCCTCGTCGAGCTCGTCGTCCAGGTCCTCGTCGAGCTCGTCGTCCAGGTCCTCGTCGTCAGCACGGGCGGCTTCGTCGTCGGCCTGTCCGCGCTCCGCGCGGATCCGTTCGAACAGGTCGTGGACGGTCGCTCCCGGACTCGGCTCGTCGTGAGCTGCAGGTGCCTCCCACCCAGTCCCGTCCGCGCCCTCCTCGACGTCCTCCTCGAGGTCGTCGTCGACGCCTCCGTCCACATCGTCTGACCCGTCACGTTCGTCTGACCCGTCAGACTCGTCCACGTCGTCCACGTCGACGAACGTCTCCTCGGCGTGCTCCTCGGCGAGTAGCGACAGACCGCCGAGGGTCAGGCCCGTCTCGAGCTCGGCGACCACCGATCCGATGTCGTCGACGACCGCCCCCGCCGCAGCGTCAGCCGCTCGTTGCGCGTGGTCGTCCGCGTCGGCCAGCTCCGAGATGATCTGCACGAGGCGGTCACCGGCGGAGCCGAGCGACTCGACGATCCGGTCACGGCCCGCTCGCGCTGCTTCGATCTGACGTCGAGCGGTCCGGCGTCGCTCGGCGAGGTCCTGCAGCATCTGGCGTCGGAGGTTGCGCGCCTCCTCGACCATCGAACGTCCCTCGGTGCGGGCGCGTTCCACCTCGGCAGCAGCCACCTCCCGGGCGTCGTCGCGGAGCTGGACGCCGTCGGCCCGAGCAGCGTCCAGCTCGATCTGTGCCGCCTCGCGGATCCCGGCCGCGACCGACTCCGCTTCTGCGCTCCGCTCGTCGAGCACGGCCTTCGCCGCAGCGATCAGACGGTCGTGCTCGGCGGATGCTTCCGCCCGCACCCGGTCTGCGTGGTCCTGCGCCTCGGCTCGGGTCGCCTCCGCCGTCATCGAGGCCTCGTCGCGGAGCCGGCGGGCTTCGTCACGAAGCGCCGCCGCCTCGTCGGTCATGGCCTGCGCAGCCGCCGACGCCGCAGCGTCGCTCTCCGACAGCAGCCGCTCGGCGTCCTCCGCGGCCTTCGAGCGGATCTCCGCTGCCGCCTCGCGTGCCGCGGTGACGATGCGAGCCGTCTCCTCTCCCAGGACGCTCGTGATCCGGCTCTCGTCCAGTTCCTGGGACTGCTCGAGACGACGTTCCAGGTCGGCGAGACGCTCGGTCAGACGGTCATCACGTTCACGCCACGCGCGGAGCGCGTCTGCCGCCCGGCCCAGCAACGCCCGCACCTCGGCGGGTTCGAACCCCTTGCGGGCACGCGAGAACGACGCCGCGGCGAGCGTGCCCGGGTCCAGATCCGGCGGTGCGGGCGCGAGGTCGGCGGGACGGTCGGTCATGGCCGAATGCTATGGGCGCGTCGTCGGGTGATGGCGGACGGGGGGAGGAGCCACGTCGTCAGCCTCCCTTGGCGAGTCCCCCGGGGTGGAGGGCCTCGACGGCCTCGGCGAGCGTGGCGACCGGCACCAGCCGCACGGCGTCGCCGGCGACCACCTTCATCTGCCGGACCGACTTCGCGTCCGTCGACGCCGGGTAGAGGAACGTCTTCACCCCGGCACGTCTGACCGCTGCGACCTTCTGGACGATGCCGCCGATCGGACCGACCGAGCCGTCGGTGAGGATCTCTCCGGTGACGGCGACGTCACGACCGCCGGTCAGCGACTCCGGGGTGAGTCGATCGACGACTGCCAGCGCCCACGCCAGCCCCGCTGACGGGCCCGTCACATCGCCCGAGTCGATCGCCACGTGCACCGGCGAGTCGATCGAGGGTTGGTCCGGTTCCACCGACACGCCGAGGATCGGACGAACTGCTCCGGCGACGGGGGTGGTCGTCGTGGTCGCAGATCCGGCTGCGGCGGCATCGGCGGGAACCGTCGTGGTCGTCGACGGATGCGTGGTGGTCGAGCCGGTGTCGTCATCCACCGGAGCGGAACCCAGCGTGATCGAGACGTCGACCGGTGCCTGATCAGCGCCGTGGCCACGTCGAGCGGTGACGGGAACGACCTCGCCGGGGGCCTTCCCACCGAGCGCGGTCTGGATGTCCGACGGGAGCCCGATGGCGTGACCGTTGACGGAGGTGATGACGTCGCCGACGCGGAGCTTGCCGATCGCCGGGCCGTGGTCGGCGAGGCCGAGCACCTTGGCGCCGTCGGCGGTGAACGACGCCGGATACCCGAGGTACTCGAGCGCCACCTTCGTCGCGACCAGCTTCGAGAGGTCCATCCGTTGCTGGTTCTCACGTTGTGAGGCGTCCCGTCCCGCCGGTCCGTAGACCTCCTCCTCGCTCTTGATCTCGACGGCGTCGTCGAGAACACCCCGAAGCAGCGTGGCGAGGGTCGCACGATCGACGTAGACGGTCGTGAACAGCACGTCGCCCTTCGTCTCGTAGGAGCGGGTTCCCGTGACGTCGATGCGGGTCTCGGCCGGACGCACCGAACCGGGCTCGAAGAGGTAGTAGGGCGTCGGCACGAACAGGATCGCGGCGACGACCGCGAGCGCAGCGGTGATGCCCGCCGCCCAGACGAGGCGACGCCTGACGAGAGGACGTGACGTGCGAACCGGCGCATCGGGGCCATCGGCATCGGGCTCGGGCGTCACAGGCGGGGACGCAGGAGAGGAGAGCGGAACTCCGCGTTCAGCGGCGCCCGGCCCGGTCGGTACGCTGGGTGAGGTCATGCGGCGGTTCTGGTCATCTCGGTCGAGTGTCGACACGCCAGCGCCCCACGGCAGGTGGGATCAGGGGTGTTGACGCTGATCGTCGGCGTGCTGGTGGTCGCAGTGGCCACCGCAGGGTTCGGCTTCAGCATGTTCGGACGGCGTCCACCGCTCCAGCCTGCCACGGCCGATGACGCGTCGTTCCGACCTGCTGTGGAGACATCCAGGGTCGTCGGGTCGACGTCGGGACGTCGGGGCCGTCACAGGCGGCCGACCGGATCCGACGGGGTTCCCGACGCCGCCGTTCCGCGCCTCCAGGTCGAGATCCCCACCGCAGTCCGCATGCGGTCCGCGTTCATCCTCGGACTCGGCGTGATCACCGCCGCGGCGCTGATCGGCATGCTCCTCAGCATCATCATCGTCGGCGGGTTCACGCTGATCGGTTGAACGTTCTGGCCTGGTCGATCGCCCTGGCCTGGTCGATCGCGAATGCGCCACGGGCGGGGTGGCCCGCCCGTGGCGCATCGAGACGTCGTGGCGGTCGTCGCTCAGCCGAGCGACGACCGGCGCGGGTTCATCGACCGAAGAGACCGCGCCGCACCGGCTGACCTTCCGTCGTCGGCTGGTCAGCCGGCGGCGTGGGCGTCGGACCGCCCGGTGCAGGGGCGGCACCCGGACCGGGGCTCGGAGCGCCCGGAGCGGGAGCGGGAGCGGCACCCGGGGCAGGACCCGAGGGGGACGCCGGCGCGCCCGGTGCGGTCGGAGCCGTCGGAGCCGTCGGAGCGGCACCCGGGACCGGAGCGGCCGGGGACGGGGCTGCCGGTGCCGGAGCGGCCGCTGGTGCCGGAGCGGCCGCCGGTGCCGGAGCGGTCTGGGGAGCCGGTCCGGGACTCGACGCGGGACCCGGCGTGAGCTCCTTCAGCTCCACCTTGTACACCGGCTTGAGCTCGAACTTGATCTCCTTGAGCTCGAACATCCTCGCGTTCTGGATGCCCTGGTCGTTGCGCAACGACTCGACGAAGCCCACCGCCTCGCTGATCGACTCGAACTGGCTGTAGGCGGGGCTCCCGTCAGCTGTCTGGAAGATCACCATGTGTTGCGACATGTTCGCTACCTCTCTCGGCCTGCCCGTTGTCGACAGGACTGGATCCTATGTGAGCACCGTCACACACACTACAAGCGCGACGAACTGCCCCTGCACGGTAGCGCCTGTGCGACCGGACGCCACGATGGGAAGCTGTGACGAGCCGTTCGTCCCGGGTGCCGTCGAGAGAGGACCAGCTGCGATCGTGGAACGTCACGACAGCGGAACCGACCGTGATCGCGTCGTGTCGGTGGTCCTCGCCGGCCACCGCGGTGACGCTGCGACGGTCCGGTCCGGACTGCAGGATCCCGACCCGGGCGTCCGCTCGGCTGCCGTCGCAGCGTCGTTGCGCCTGGCCGCCACCCGCATCGACACGATCGCCGCAGCGACCGCGGACGTGCTCGTCGCACTGCGCGACGACGACGCCTCCGTGCGACGGCGGGCAGCGGTCGTCGCCGCACGCCTGGGGTCGCTCGATGCGGCCGTCACCCCGAGGATCCCGGAGCTCGCCGATGCGCTCGTGGCACTGCTCACCGATGCCGACGACCGG
>CAYSCB010000181.1:0-6557 GCA_964429335.1 uncultured Aquihabitans sp. | reverse complement strand
GAGGGACTCACCCTCTACGAAGCCGGCGTCGACGCGGCAGCCACGGTGCCAGGCGCACCGCTGCTCGAGGTCGGGTCATACTGCGGCAAGTCGTCGGTGTACCTGGGAGCGGCCGCCAAGGCCGCCGGCACGGTGCTCGTCGCCGTCGACCACCACCGGGGTTCGGAGGAGAACCAACCGGGCTGGGAGTTCCACGAGCCCGACCTGGTCGATGCCGACATCGGGCGGATCGACACCCTGCCGATCTTCCGCCGCACCGTCCACGGCACCGGCCTTGAGCCGTGGGTGGTGGCGGTCGTCGGTGACTCGCCGACCGTCGCCCGCTTCTGGAGCACGCCCTGCGCGTTGGTGTTCATCGATGGCGGCCACGGCGATGAGCCAGCGGATCAGGACTACCGGCTGTGGTCGCCGCACGTCGCGCCCGGCGGCCTGCTCGCCATCCACGACGTGTTCCCCGATCCCGCCGACGGAGGCCGTCCCCCGTACGAGCGGATCTACCTCCCGGCGCTGGCTTCGGGTCGGTTCGAGGAGGTCTCCGCGACCGGCTCGCTGCGGGTGCTGCGTCGCACCCCCTGACCGCTGGCCCTGGCCAACGTCACAGGGTCGAGTCCTGCGGCCCGTCGTCGGTTGCGGGCGATGCGGGACCGCCACCACACGAGTCCGACGATTCCGAGCACGGCGGCGCAGATCAGGTAGAACATCGACACCTGCAGCCAACCCCCCGGATCGGTCGGCGACGTCGGCGCGACGCCGCAGTCCGGACGTCGGACGATGTGACCAGGTGAGCACTCCGAGGTGGGTCCGACGTCCGGCTCCGCGACCGTCGTCGTGACGGCGCGACCGTCGGAGGAGCCGGTGCCCTCCTGGGCGCCCGCTAGCGGCACCGACACGAGGAGGGTGACCAGCACGAGCGCGACCGCCGGCAGCGCGGCAACCACACCCCCCAGCCGTTCTGTTGTGCAGAACCAGAAGGATCCTTCTGGTTCTGCACAACAGAACGGCTGGGGGGTGTCGGAGGGGGTGGGGGAGTCAGGAGGGTTCGACAGCATCGCTCGGAGTCTGGTCCACGATGAGGTTCGGAAGCTCGTCGGGCCGGGTGAACAGCCGACTCGCAGGCGACGCACCGGTCAGAGCGTCCGCAGCGATCACGACCGCGGATGATGTGTAGGTGGACTGCTCGCCTCCGGGGAAGTGCACCTGTTCGGGCAGCACGATGCCGGTCCAGTAGCGGTCTTCTGAGGTGCGTAGCCGCTGGGCCCAGGTGAACAGCTCGACCGCCCGATCGGTCTCGCCGACGGCGAGGTGCGCCATCGCGCACTCGCAGGTCTCCGCCGCGGTGATCCACGGTCGGTCCGACACGCAGCGCACACCCCACTCGGCGGTCACGAAGGCGTCGTAGCGCCGGTCCAGTCGTTCTCGCCCGGCGTCGCCGGTGACCGAGCCACACAGCACCGGGTAGTACCAGTCCATCGCCCACCGGTGCTTCGGTGCGAACGCGTCCGGGTCGTCGCGGATCGCCATGGCCAGTCGGGCGGCGGAGAGCTCCCAGTCAGGTCGTTCGTGGCCGAGCACGCCGGCGATCGCGATAGCGCACCGGAGGCTGTGGCAGATCGACGACGAACCGGTCAGCAGGGCGAAGCTCCATGGCGTGCCGTCAGCGTGGCGGGCCCAGAGGATCTCGCCACGGGGAGTCTGCAGCTCGAGGACGAACTCGACCGCCGCGTCGACCATCGGCCACAGCTCGGCGAGGAGGGTGCGGTCACCGAACAACAGCCAGTGGAACCAGACGCCGGTCGCCACGTAGGCGCAGCAGTTCGCATCGAGCTTGTCCTGTTCGACCCGATCGGCCAGGTAGTACTGGTGCCAGGCCCCGTCCGGTCGCTGCATCTGCTGCAGCCACTGGAATCCGAGCTCGGCCTCGGTGCGGTGACCGCCCAGCATCAGCGCCATCAGCGCCTCGGTGTGGTTCCAGGTGTCGGCGTGGCCTCCCGGGAACCACGGGACCATCCCCGAATCGAGCTGCCACTCGGCGATGGCGTCGACGGTCGCGTTGAGCTGCTCGGCGGACACGATCCCGTCGACGTCGACGAGGAAGCGCTCAGACGGTGACACGGTCGTCCTCCTCCTCGAGGTTCTCGATCGCGGCCGGTGTCGTGGAGCGGGCCGGGTGGTCGCCGCCGCTCGTGCGGCGTGCGTACACCACGATGCTCTTGCCCAGCACCGGGTTGAGCAGTCGTTCGGTCACGCGAGTGACTGCCGGCGACTCGGCGATGTCCCACACGAGCAGTCGATGGTAGGCCTGCACGAGCGGATGCGTGTCGTTGGTCGGACCGACCAGGCACTTGAGCCACCAGTACGGGGAGTGCAACGCGTGTGCGCGGTGGGATGCCTCGGGCCGGAACCCGGCATCGATCAGGCGGTCGTTCAGCATGCCCTCGGTGTAGATCCGGACGTGTCCGCCCGCTGCGAGCGGAGCGTGGTACTCGGCGCTCAGCTGCCAGCAGACCTTCTCCGGGAACCACGAGGGCACGGTCGCCGCCAGGATGCCGTCGGGGCGGAGGACGCGGTGGAGCTCGGCCATCGCGGCGCGATCGTCGCCGATGTGCTCGAACACCTCGGAGCAGATGATCCGGTCGAAGGTGTGGTCGGGGAACGGCAGGCGGAGAGCGTCGCCGTTGACGCAGGCGCCGAGCGATCGCTTCGGTGCGTCACCGGTCTCCTGCATCGCACCGAGCAGACCCAGCACCGGGGGCAGCTCGTCGAAGCCGTAGTCGAGGGAGATGACGTCGGCGCCGCGTCGGAAGCACTCGAAGGAGTGTCGACCGGCACCGGCGCCCATGTCGAGCACCAGGTCGCCCGCGTGCAGCCCGAGGAGGTCGTAGTCGACGGTGAGCACGGATCAGCTCCCGATCGTCGGTGCGTGTGCCGCCTCGTCGAGGAGCGCCCGATAGTGATCCACGGTCTTCTCCGCTGTCTGGCGCCACGTCCAGCGGTGGATCACCCGGTCACGTCCACGGAGTCCGATCTGCTTCGCCGCCTCGGGGTCGGTCAGCGCCCGTCGGATGCCGTTCGCCAGCGCGTCGGAGTCACCCGGTGCGACGGCGAAGCAGGTGTCGCCGTCTGGCCCGGACACCTCCGGGATCGCCCCGCCGGTGGTCGCGACGAGCGGGCAGCCGGTGCTCATCGCCTCGATCGCCGGCAGCGAGAACCCCTCGTAGAGCGACGGCACGACGGCGCAGGCGGAGGAGTTGTAGAGCTCCACGATGGTCTCGTCGGGTACCCCCGAGACGAACTCGACGGCGCCGTCGAGACCGAGGGTCTCGATCGTTCGTTGTGCGGCGGAACCCTCCTTGAGCCGGCCGACGAGGATCAGCTTGAGGTCGGGGAACTCCGTGCGGAGCTTGGCCAGCGCCTCGAGCAGGTAGCGCTGGCCCTTCATCGCGACATCGGAGGACGCGGTGGAGATGATGCGGTCGGCGCGGCGTTCGACGCCCGGCATCGGGGCGAACAGCTCGGGGTCGACGCCGACGGGCACGATGTGCAGCCGTTCGGGAGACACGAGGTGGTCACGGCAGATGTCCTCGTAGGAGTTGCGCGACACCGTGATGACCCGTCGGAGCCGCTTCGCCACGCGCGTCTGCATCTTCGTGAACGCGTACCAGCGGGCCTTCGACCACCGTTGGCGTGCGGACTCGGCATGCTCCATCTCGAGGCGCCGGTCGACGGTGATCGGGTGGTGCACCGTGCCGAGCACCGGCAGACCCGTCCGTTCCATGAGCAGCAGGCCGTAGCCGAGGCACTGGTTGTCCTGGACGAGGTCGAACTGGCCGGGACGGTGGCGCAGGTGGTCCCACGCGCGCAGCGAGAAGGCGAGCGGCTCCGGGAACGTCCCCGAGGAGAACGCGGTGACCTCCGCCCAGTCCCAGCGATCCTTGAGCTCCCAGATGCCCGGCATGCGCATCGGGAAGTGGTCGTTGTAGATGTCGAGGCTGGGCAGCTCCACGAGGGGCACGCGTTCGTCGACGATCGGGAAGGGCTGGCCGGACAGGACCTCGGCGTGATGGCCCATGTCGACGAGTGCCTTCGTCAGATGACGGGTGTAGACGCCCTGGCCACCGACGTGCGGCTTTCCACGGTAGGTGAGGTAGGCGATGCGCAGCGGGTCGTCGGGACCGGGGATCCGACGGGCCGGAGCGCCGTCGTTCGGCCGGCTGATCCTCGATCCGTTCGTCCACGGGGGCCGGGACGAGCTGATCGGGTCGGTTCGCATGATCGACTAGCTTCGCCGTCCATCGACCCGATGGTCAAGTGAACGTCACGCACGGTGGTCGGTGTGGTCGCGCTGAGTGGTGGAGCCTGAGAGATGCGAGGGTTGGTCCAACGGGTCCGATCGGCGTCGGTCACCGTCACCCATCCAGTCGGACCCGACGATCTCGACGATCTCGACGGTGGAGGTGTCGAGGAGGTCACCGGTTCGATCGGTCGCGGTCTCTGCGTGCTCGTCGGCGTGACCCACGACGACGATGAGGCGGGTGCCGTCGCGCTCGCGTCGAAGGTCTGGCACCTGCGCGTGTTCGACGACGAGGACGGGGTGATGAACCGCTCGCTCGCGGACCTCGCAGCCTCGGGTGCCGCCGCCGAGGTGCTCGTCGTCAGCCAGTTCACGCTCTACGGCGACACCCGTCGGGGTCGTCGACCGAGCTGGCTCGCTGCCGCTCGACCCGAGGTCGCCGAGCCGTTGGTGGAGCGGGTCGTGGCTGAGCTCCGGTCGCTCGGCGCGCACGTCGGGACGGGTCGGTTCCGTGCCGACATGGCCGTCGAGCTCGTCAACGACGGTCCGGTCACGTTGCTGATCGAGGTGTGAGCGTCTCCGGTGGCCCATCGGAGTCGATGCCGCGGCGTCGTCGCCGGAGGAACACCCACACGAGCACGCCGCTGGCGATCAGCAGCGCCGGCAGGTCGCCGAGTGCCTGAGCCGGAGTCGTCCCGTCGTGGCGCGCGACGGTGCGCTCGATGACGGCCTGCTCCGACACGTCGGTGCGCTGGTGCACACCGCCGGCGGGATCGACGAACGCCGAGAAGCCCGTCGGTGCGACCTGCAACACCCAGCGGCCCGACTCGACGGCTCGGAGCTGCGACGCCGCGACCTGCTGGGTCTGGACCTGGGTGAGCCAGTAGCTCGACCCGTTCGTCGGGTTCAACACGACCTGGCCGCCGTCGCGGACACCCTCACGGACCCGACGGCCGAAGAACACCTCCCAGGAGATGACGACCGCCATCTTGCCGTGGTCGGTGCGGATCACGCCCCGGCCGTGGCCGGGGACCTGGTCACGCGGCGGCAGGGAGGAGGCGGCGACGGGCTCGAACAGCCATCGCATCGGCACGTACTCGCCGAAGGGGACGCGGCGAACCTTGTCGAAGCGGTCCGACACCGTGCCGTCGGGGTGCACGACGACGACGTAGTTGACGAAGTGCTCCTGATCGACGCTCTCGACGACACCGACGACGATCGGGGCGCCGATGCGTGCGGCCTGCTCGGTGATGAGACGGCGCTCCTGGCTGTCGGCGAAGCGCCCACCGATGTTGACGACGTTCTCCGGCCACACCACGACGTCCACGTTGCCGTTGCCGTGGATCTGCTCGGTTGCCTCGAGGTGACGTGCGAGTACGACGGGGGCGTCCGCTGCGCTGTAGCGCGTGCCCTGCGGTCCGCCTCCCTGGACCCCTGCGAGGCGCACGTGGCCGACGGGGTCGCCCAGCGGCCAGACCGCGGCGACGAGTGCGACGGCGGCGACGGCGGCGACGGTGATCGCAGCGGGTCGCCAGCGGCGTTCGGCGATCAGGTAGAACGCAGCGCCGAGCGTCGAGACCGCGAGACCGAGCAGCAACACGCCGCCGAGGCGCGCGATCGGGAGCAGCGGTGCCCGGGTTTGGGTCGTGGCGAGCATGGACAGCGGTACGCCTCCGAATGGGGCGTGCAGGTGGAACCACTCGAAGCCGACGAGCAGCGCCGGGAGCGCCACGATCCGTCGGCGGTCGGCCGGGCACAGCGCTCCGACGACCGCGACCATCCCACCCCAACCGAGGAGGACGCCGAGGATGTACCCGGGCAGGGTGAGCTCGGCCATCCACAGCGTCGACGGACCGAACCACATCACGCCGACGAGCCAGCTCAGAGCGGCGCGTTGACGACGGGAGCGGTCTGCGAGCACGGCGATCCAGAGTGCGACACCGACCGGTGCGAGCGGCCACCAACCCCACGGTGGGAGCGCGAAGCAGAGGGACAGCCCCGCGGCGGCCGCTCCGGCGACAGCGACGGCGACGGCGAGCGGACGGTGCGGTTCCGACGTCGTCGGCGATACGGGTGGCGCCGGTGGTTCCGCCGGGCTGGGTGCAGGCGGGGCGGCAGCGGGCGCCTCGGGCGGATCCGCGGTGCTCGGATGCTCAGATGGCGGCGCTCCCACGGTCGTCCATCATCCCACGACCGACGTCATGTCACCGATCGCCGGATTCCCGTGTACCGAGAACGTCTCACGTCGATATTCGACCTGAGACGT
>CAYSCB010000180.1:0-6564 GCA_964429335.1 uncultured Aquihabitans sp. | reverse complement strand
CCGTTCTGTTCGTTGGTTCACAACGCCTGCGTTGTGAACCAACGAACAGAACGGGGGTGGGGGTGGGGGTGGGCAGGGTCAGGAGTCGAAGCCGAGACCGAGGCGGTCGAGCAGCCGCAGCCACGGTCCCCGCCGACCGCCGTTCGCGTCCGCGCGGGCGATCGCCCGACGGGTGAGCTGGATGCCGGCGGTGCGGATCGGTTCGGGCGGGAACGGGATCGGCGCCCGACGCACCAGGTCCAGGTCGAGCACCGGGTCCTCCGGCCGGTACAGCAGATCCACGCACGTGCGTCCACCGAAGCGGGTGGCTCCCACTCCCAGACCCGTGTAGCCGACGGCATAGGCGACCCGACCGTCCAGGGCGGTCCCGAACGACACCGAGAACCGGGTGGAGGTGTCGATCACCCCCGCCCACCGGTGGGTGAACCGGATCCCCTCGAGCTGCGGGAACGTCGTGAGGAAGTGAGCCGCGAGGGTGCGGAAGGTGTCAGGTCGATCCTCGAACGCTTCGTCGATCCGGGCCCAGTTGTGGAACACCGCGTCGTAGCCACCCCAGAGGATCCGTCCGTTGTCGGTGAGGCGCGAGTAGTGGAACTGGTTGGTGGTGTCGGACAGCCCCTGGCGCCCGGCCCAGCCGATCGAGGCGAGCTGGTCCGGCGTGAGCGGCTCGGTGGCGAGCACGTGGTCGTAGACGGGGACGATTCGACGGTTGATCGCGCCGATCGGCGACCGGAACGCGTTGGTGCCGAGCACGACCGCTCCGGCGGTGATCCGCCCGCGGTCCGTCGCCACGGCGACCCCGGCACCGTGTCGGGTGAGGCCGGTCATCGTCGTTCCCTCGAAGATGCGACCTCCGAGACGACGGACCGCGTCCGCCAGTCCCCAGCCCAGCCGTGCTGGGTCCACGAGCGCCTCGCCGGATCGGATCCACGACCCCGCGAGGAACGTCGGTGAATCGACGAGCGCACGGACGCCGTCGGCGTCGAGCAACTCGACGTCCTCGCCGTGTGACCGGGCGAGCTCCACGTACGCGAGGACCTCGGGCACGCACCACGGTTCGGTCGCGACATCCAGCGCTCCGTTCACCTCGAGGCGGGCATCGACACCCAGTCGTCGGACGTCAGAGACGAACCCGTCGAAGTTGTCGCGTCCGGCGTCGAGCGTGCGATCGAGATCACGACCGAACCGCGAAAGACCGTTGGCGAGTCCGTGGGTGAGTGACGCCGAGACGAATCCGCCGTTGCGACCCGACGCCTGACCGGCCACCGTGGCCGAGTCGATGAGGATCACCGATCGCGACGGCTGGCTCTCCAACGACCGCAGTGCTGCCCACAACCCCGTGTAGCCGCCACCCACGATCACGAGATCTGCGCTGTCGTCGCCGTCGAGCGGATCGGCGTGAGCAGGGCGGTCGGGGGTGTCGGTCCACAACACCGACAGCTCCGAGTCGGCGAGCGCGCGGTCGACGCCGCTCCGATGGCGCGGGCGAGCGGGAGTCACCGCAGGATCCTGTCCGGAGCCACCCGCCGGGGTCAACGCCCGCTACCGTGCCGCTCCATGCGAGCAGTGATGTGCCGGTCCTTCGGAGGACCTGAGGACCTCGTCGTCGAGGACATGGACACCGTCGCGTGCGGCCCCGACCAGGTGCGGATCCGCGTCTGGGCGTCGGGGGTCAACTACGTCGACGCCCTGTTCGTCCAGGGCCGCTACCAGATCCGGCCCGCCCTCCCGTTCGTGCCGGGATCGGAGATCGCCGGCGAGATCACCGAGGTCGGCTCGGCCGTGGAGGGCCGGGAGGTCGGAGAACGGGTGATGGCGTCGGTCGGTCTCGGTGGGTTCGCCGACTAGATCGTCGTCCGACCCGAGCAGCTCACGACGATCCCCGACGTGGTCAGCTTCGGACAGGCGGCCACGATGGGCCAGTCCTACTGCACCGCGTGGTTCACCCTGACCCGTCGCATGGAGCTGCGCCCAGAGGACTGGGTCGTGATCTTCGGGGCGTCCGGCGGGGTGGGGCTCGCGATGTTGGACGTGGCCCGATCCTTCGGCGCCCACACCGTTGCTGTTGCATCGACGCCCGAGAAGCTCCAGCTCTGCATCGAACGGAGCGCGAACGCGGTGATCGACTCGAGCACCACCGTCGAGGAGGCTGGCCCGTTGCGAGGGCAGATCCGCGACATGACCGGCGGCGGCGCCGACATCGTCATCGACACGGTGGGAGGCGCGCTCACCGAGGCGGGCCTCCGGGGCCTCCGCGAAGGCGGACGGTTGATGGTGATCGGGTTCGCCTCGGGCGAGATACCGTCGCTTCCGGCGAACCAGGTGCTGCTGCGGAACCGGTCGGTGCTCGGCGTGGACTGGGGAGCGTGGGCGCTCGGTCACCCGCAGGACAACGCCGCCCTCTTCGCTGAGGTCCTGCAGCGCGTCGAGGCTGGCTCCCTGTCGCCGATCGAGCCGACCATGTACGCACTCGAGGACGTCGGCGACGCGCTCGGCGACCTGCTCGGACGCAAGGTCATCGGCAAGGTCGCGCTGGAATCACGCTCCCGCTGAGGACGGCGACTGACCCTTGGCGAGCGCGTCGACCGCAGCCGCGAACTGGTCGATGGGGATCTCGCCGCTCCCGCGGGCGACCACCTCTCCCTGGCCGTTGGTGAGCACGAAGTACGGGAAGGACGTGAGCCCGAAGGCCTGACCCCCGGTCGAGTACTCGTCGTCGACCATCACCTGCGGCTGCCATCCCTCCCGCTTGATCCACTTCGACGGCGGGTAGTTCGGCTGGTCGGAGCGGACGCCTGTGCTGACCGTGACGATCTCCACGCCCTTGGGCAGGTTCCCTCCCGCGATCCACTCCTGGATCAGGGGAACCTCCTTCTGGCAGTGCGGGCACCAGTGCGCGACGAACATGATCACCTTGGGGGTGCCGTCAGCCGGGTCGATCGTGATCTTCGACCCGTCGAAGGACTCGCCGGTGAGCTTCGGCGCCGGCTTGCCGATCGCTGGGTCCTCCTGCGCCGAGGTGAACGGGGCGTTCGAGGTCGACTGGACCATGTCCGGCAGCGACGCACCCGTTGCGGCCACCGTGGCGGTCTCCTGCTTCGCCTTCGACGCCGCCTCAGCGCCGGTGCCGGACGCAGCCTTGCCCCCGTCCGAATCGTCCGAGGAACTGGACACCAGGACCGCGATCAACGCCAGGACGAGGACCACCACCGCAGCGCCGGCGATGATCCACGGCGTGCGCTTCTTCGATGCCTGGGCCTGGGCGAGCTTCGAGTACGGATCCGCACCACCATGCGGATCGTGCTTGCGGGTCGAGCCGGTCATGCCGGCACCTCCTCGGGTTCGGTTGCGGTCATTCGGTCCTCGGCTCCGACAGCGTCCGAGCGGACGGGCCCATCACGTCGCTCAGCAGAACGGGCGATGAGCAGGAGCGTCGAGATCAGCACGAATCCGACCCAGGCCATGCCGGGGATCGACAGGAAGTGGAACTCCCAGATCCACAACGTCGCGCACGACGCCTCGAGGCTGCAGGAGGTCGACACGGTGTCCGGGAACCGCTCGTGCAGGTAGTGGTAGGTGCTGATCGCAGCGCCGATCAACGCGATCGGAAGTGCGTAGCGCCAGATGCCCCGATCGCGCCGCAGCGCAGCGATCCCCAGCAGGACGACGAGCGGATACATGCAGATGCGCTGGTACCAGCAGAACACGCACGGCTCGAAGTGGCGGATCTCGGACATGTAGAGGCTGCCCAACGTGCAGGTCACCGCGACCGCGCACGCGAACGGGAGCGCGACGTCCTCGACCTCGGAACGGACGGTGGTCAGGCCCGGACCGAGTCCCTTCGTCCTGGCCACGATCGCGACGACGATCGTGGCCAGGACGAACACGAGGCCCGCTACTGCCAGCAGGGCGAAGAAGAGGCTCACGCCGTCGTTGGACATGCAGCACGAGAGGGTACCGGCACGGTCGCCGCTGTAGGGTGCCGCGATGTCCCTCTATGACGCAGGTCTCTCCGCGCTCGACGGCACACCCGGCGTTCTGGCCGCCCAGCAGGGCAAGGTCACGCTCCTCGTCAACGTGGCCTCCCAGTGCGGCCTGACGCCGCAGTACACCCAGCTCGAGGAGCTCCAGCAGCGCTTCGCCGACGAGGACTTCACCGTCGTCGGCGTGCCCTGCAACCAGTTCATGGGCCAGGAACCCGGCACGCCGGAGGAGATCCGTTCCTTCTGCTCGACGACCTACGGGGTCACCTTCCCGCTCACCGAGAAGGTGGAGGTCAACGGGGACGGCCGCATCCCGCTGTACGTGGATCTGACGCAGGTGCCCGACTCCGACGACGGCACCGTCGGGGACATCCGCTGGAACTTCGAGAAGTTCGTGATCGACCGGAACGGTCGGGCGATCGCCCGGTTCAACCCGAGCGTCGTCCCCGACGATCCCCGCGTCATCGAGGCCATCCGTTCAGCTCTGTGACCCGCCGACGGCGATGTGCGCGCCTCGTCGTCGACCGAGCGACCACACCACCAGCGTCCGCAGCTCCGACAACACGAGCAGCGGCACGGTCGCGAGGATGCACACCGCCCACTCCTCCGCCGAGAGCGCTGTCGTTCCGAACACCTCCTGCAGGAACGGGACCACGACGATCAGCACCTGCGCCGCCACGACACCGCCCACCGCGAGCCAGAAGGTGCGGTTCGTCAGGCTGAACCGGTTGAACACCGACAGGTCGCCGGAACGGACGATGAGCGCATTCATCATCTGGAGGAACACGAAGGCCGTGAAGGCCATCGTGTAGCCCGGATCCTCGGAGATCGTCGTGGCGGGCGAGTCGTCGGTCCACCTGACGAGGATCACCATGATCGTGACCGTCATGATCGCGGCCACAGCCACGATCGGGGCCAGTCGGGAACCGGACAGGATCCGCTCCTGCGGATCCCGCGGACGATGCGCCATCACCCCCGGCCGAGGTGGATCCATGCCGAGGCTCATGGCCGGTGGACCGTCGGCCAGGATGTTCACGAACAGGATCTGGATCGGGTTGAACGGCGCCGGGAAGCCGGAGAGCCGCGCCGTGAGGATCGCCGCGATCGCCGCCACGTTGGTCGTGAGCTGGAACCGCACGAACGTCACGATGTTCTCGTAGATCGCCCGACCGCGCTCGACCGCCTTGACGATCGTGGCGAAGTTGTCGTCGGTGAGGATGAGATCACCGGCCTCTTTCGTCACCTCGGTGCCCGTGATGCCCATGGCGACGCCGATCTCGGCCTGCTTGAGCGACGGGGCGTCGTTGACCCCGTCACCGGTCATCGCGACGACTTCGCCGCGCGACTGCAGCGCGCGGACGACACGGACCTTGTGCTCCGGCGAGACCCTGGCGCACACACCGATGTGCTCGATGCGCGACCCGAGCTCGTCGTCGTCCATGCCGTCGAGGTCCGCTCCGGTCACGACCTGACCGCTGATCCCCAGCTCTTGGGCGATCGCGCCCGCCGTCGTCGCGTGATCACCGGTGATCATGCGCACCCGGATCCCGGCGGCGACGCACTCGGCGACGGCGTCGACAGCCTCCGGGCGGGCGGGATCCACGATCCCGACGAGCGCCTCGAACGTCAGTCCGTCGACGTCGTGGATGGGCGCCGAAGGCACAGCGGGGACCTTCGACGCGACTGCGAGGACCCGGAGGCCCTGTCGACCGAGCCCGTCGTTCGCGGTGGCGAGCTGCTCACGGAGGCGATCATCGAGCGGTGATGGACCGTCGATGCTCCGCACCGACGAGCACAGGGCCAGCACCACATCGGGCGCACCCTTCACGATCAGCAGCTGCGCATCGGTGGCCGTCTCGTGCAGCGTGACCATGTACTTGACGGAGGAGTCGAACGGGACCTCGTCCACACGTGGGTTCTCGAGACGGAGTGCATCGGGATCGAGACCGGCCTTCCGAGCAGCAACCAGGAGCGCCCCTTCGGTCGGGTCGCCGATCAGACCGGGACGTCCGTCGGGATCGGTTCGGACGTGGGCGTCGCTGCACAGCACAGCGGTCACGAGCGAGTGACGAAGCGCCTCGATGTCGGATCCGATCGGCTCGGATCCGACATGTCGAGCATCTTCGGTCGACCCGACACCGCTCAGGAGGCGCACCTCGCCCTCGTCGCCGTAGCCGAGACCCGTGAGCTCGTATGTCCGCTCAGCGGTCACGACGCGCGTGGCGGTCATCTCGTTGAGCGTGAGCGTGCCGGTCTTGTCCGAGCAGATCGATGTGGTCGACCCGAGGGTCTCCACCGATGCGAGTCGCTTCACGATCGCGCGCTCACGCGCCATCCTCGACACACCGATCGCCAGGGTGACGGTCACCACCGCCGGGAGTCCCTCCGGGATCGCGGCGACGGCGAGCGCGACAGCGCCGAGGAGCGCCTCCTCCAGGCGGCGGCCCGGGGCAGACCGGCCGCGGACACGGTCAGCCTCGCGATTCCCGCCGTCACCGCGAGGGGCCCCCCCAAACCGTCCGGGCTGATCCGCCGCGGGGTCGGGGGACTCCCCGGCGGCGCCAGGGAGCCCGGGAGGAGG
>CAYSCB010000179.1:0-6566 GCA_964429335.1 uncultured Aquihabitans sp. | reverse complement strand
AGTCGGAGATCGATTTCAGGTAGACGGTCGCGGACAGGATCTTCGTCTTGTCGCAGCTCGGCTGATCGTCCGGGCAGCCGATGAAGATGATCGTGGATCCGTCCGGCGGGTAGGAGGGATCGCTGGACAACCCCCGACCCTGGGAGTCGCGACGACGGGTGACCTGCTGGAGCCCTCCGTTGTCGACGTCGAAGTTGAACAACTGCGTCTCGCCCTGGTTCAGCAATGGGATCGGACCGAGGAACGGGGCGTGGCCGAGCACCATCACCACGTGACGGCCGTCCGGGGACCAGTCGGCATGTCCCTGCAACGACTGGTCGACCGGCCAACCCTGCTCGCGTGCGACGGCCGCCTTCTGCTCGTTGGAGAAGATCTTCCGGACCCCGGTCCCGTCGACGTTCGCTATCCACAGCTCCTGGACGAAGTACCGGCAGTGCTCCCCCGACTTGCCGGTGGGTCCACGGTAGAAGACGAACCGACGGCGGTCGGGTGACAGCCGCGCCCACATCTCCTCGTCGGTGGTGTTGACCGCAGCCTCGCGCGCCGGGTCGTCGCTGAGCGGCTGCGGATCCCCGCCCTCGGTGGACATCACCATCACGTCGAGGGACGGGCCCGACCCGCCGCACGGATCGAGCGGCGGGTTCTCGGCGACCGAGACGAGGAGGCGATCCTTCGGCAGCGGCGGGACGTCGTTCGCTCCGGGCGGGACCGAGGTCGGCACGGGGGTCTCCGTCGCAACCCCGACCGGCCGGGTGCCGACCGCGTCGCCCGACTCCGCCGGGTTCGACTTCCACTGGAGGATCAGCCATCCAACCACCGCCATGAACACGAACATCGTGACGGCACCGGCGGCGAAGATCATGGAGGTCCGCAGACACCCACGCTTCGGTCGTTGCGGGGCGGGTCCACCACCGGGTGGCGAGGTTGGAGGCACGAGGGCCGACACGGTCGACATCATCGCGCGCATCGGTTCCAACCCCGGATGCGGTGCTTGACGGCAGTGGACCGTTCCGTGACCATGGTGGACCGGTCCGGCGGGGCAAGGTCGACCGCTGACGACGCGGCCACCGAACGAAAGGGACACGTGACGATGGGGGCGAGGCCCGACAGCGGCGATCGGGACGCCGACGAGCCGATGACCGCCGATCTCGCCGGCGAAGCGGTCGTCGCCGAGTCCCTCGGCGACGCGCTCGCCGTGGATGCGCTCGCCGCCGCGGCGATCCCCGCCGTCGTGACGACCGACGACGACGCAGGCAACGACAGCGCCGGCCGGGGCGCGGCGAGCTCCGCTGCCGAGTTCTCCCGCCTGAGCGCCTACCTGGTGTTCAACATCGCGTCGTTCCTGCTCATCATCCGGTACCTGCCCAAGGAGGAGATGGGCTGGTACGCCCTCGTCAACGTCGTCGTGAACCTCGCGTACGTCATCGCCGAGCTGCAGATGGAGAAGGTTGCGGTCCGGCGCATCACCCAGGGCATGGCTGTCGACGAGGTCGTCGGCTCTGCCGTCGGCGTCCGACTCGCCGGGTCGCTCGTCGCGACGCTCGTCACCCAGGTCCTGTTCGTCGCGATCGGCGTCGCCCGCGGCGGCATCAACGGCGAGCTGCAGCTCGCAGGGCTGCTGGCGTCGAGCCAGTTCTTCGGCGAGTCCTTCTTCGTCGTCGGATCCGCGTTCCAGGCGCAGCTCCGCGCCTATCTCGACGTCATCCCACGGATCACCTACGTCATCCTGCGGTTCGGTCTCACGCTGGGACTCCTCGCCCTCGACGTGCCGTGGTGGGCCCTGTTCCTGGCGTGGGTCGGCGCCTACGCGATCGCCGACGTGCTCGCGCTGGTCCTGTTCAGGGTGAAGACCCACGTGTCGTGGCGGCCTCGACTACAGGGCACGGGCCGGCTGGTGCGAGAGGCGCTGACGCTCGGCGTCGCGGGATTCCTGGGGATGGCCACGGTGCAGTGGGGGACGCTCTACCTGGGATTCACCGGCGAGCCCAAGGAGGTCGCCGTGTTCAACACGGCGATCCTGCCCATCCAGTACCTCTCGATGTTCGCGAGCGTCATCGCGATCGTCGCCTTCCCTCTCGTGTCGTCGGCCTGGGCGCGACGTGACCCTGCTGCGTTCGGACGGATCGACGGCGCAGCCCGCACCGCGATCATCGCCCTCTTCCTGCCGGTGACCGTCCTGTTCTTCGAGGCACCGCTGCACGACGTGATGGAGAAGGTGTTCGGCGAGGGATACGGAGCCGCGGCCCAACCGATGCGGCTGATGTCCATCGCGTTGATCCTCGCCTCCATCATGGTCTGGGCGGGCTTCGTCCTCCTCGCCGTCGGTCACCTGCGCGCGATCATCACGATCAACGGCCTGTGCCTGATCATCGGGGTGATCGCTTCGCCGTTCGTCGTACCGACCTACGGGATCGACGGTCTCGGCGCGCTCGGCATCGCCGCGACGACGGTCGGGGTCATCACCGCCGGCATCCTCCTCGCCCGCGACACTCCTGCGTCGTTCGACATGCGGGGAACCGTCCGGGTCCTGCTGTGCGGCGTGGTGCTGTGGCTGGCCCTCACCGGTGTCCGCTCCTTCACCGAATCCTTCCTCGTCCTCGCCGCGGTGACCGCCGTGCTCTACCCCGTCCTGATCCTCGCCGCCCGCGTGCTGCGATCCGACGTCATCGACGACCTGCGGGCCGGCACGACGGCGGAGTCGCGGGACGATCACGAACCCGTACCATCGGAGCTGGCCGGTGGAGGAGCCGCATGACCCAGTCCGGACAGCCGAAGGACAGCCAATCGAACGACAGCCAGGAGGACGACGCGCCCTCACCGACCCCGGGTGAGCCGGAGCTGCGGCGCTGGATCATCGACCAGCTCGCGACCGCCACCGGCGCGGAGGCGGCGCAGATCGATCCGTCGGCGACGTTCAGCTCGCTCGGCGTCGACTCGGTCGCAGCCGTCGAGCTCGTCGCGGACCTCGAGTCGCGGCTGGGCCGGGAGCTCGACCCGACGCTGGTGTTCAGCGCCGAGACGCCGGCGCAGTTGGCAGCCGTGCTCGCCGCAGGACCGGACCGACCACGGCGCCGCCGCCGCACCCCCACCGGCGATCCGACCGGCGGCTCGGCACACGACAACTCCGAACCGATCGCGGTGGTCGGCATCGGCTGCCGCTTCCCCGGATCCCACGGACCAGACGCCTACTGGCAGATGCTGCTCGACGGCACCGATGCCGTCTCCGTCGTCCCCGACGGGAGATGGGAGCGAGATCCGTCGCTCCCACCGTCGGTCGACCTGGGCGGCTTCATCGACGGCATCGACCAGTTCGACCCGACGTTCTTCGGCATCACCCAGCTCGAAGCGGACCGCATGGACCCCCAGCAACGCATCCTGCTCGAGGTCGCGTGGGAGGCGCTCGAGGACGCTGCGGTCCCGCCGTCGACGTTGCGGGGCACCGACGTCGGCGTGTTCGTCGGCATCTCGACCAACGAGTACAGCCGACGCCAGTCCGCCTCACCCGAGCTGATCGACGTCTTCTTCGGTACCGGCAACGCGTTGAGCATCGCTGCCAACCGGATCTCCTACGCGTTGGACCTCCACGGACCGAGCATCGCGATCGACACGGCGTGCTCGTCCTCGCTCGTCGCTGTCCACCTCGCATGTGCGAGCCTGCGGCGGGGTGAGTGCACCTCGGCGCTGGCCGGCGGAGCGAACGCGATCCTCACACCTCTGCTCACGCTCAACTTCACCGGCGCGGGAGTCATCGCGCCCGACGGGCGCTGCAAGACCTTCGACGCCTCCGCTGACGGGATCGTCCGCGGCGAGGGGGTCGGACTGGTGCACCTCAAGCGACTGTCCGAGGCTGTCGCCGACGGGGACCGCATCTACTGCGTCATCGACGGATCCGCCACGAACCAGGACGGCCGCTCCAACGGTCTCACCGCACCCAACCCCGAGGCGCAGATCGAGGTGTTCACCGCCGCATGCGAGGCGGCCGGTGTGGACCCGCGCGAGGTCGACTACGTGGAGGCCCACGGGACCGGCACCGTGCTCGGCGACGCCATGGAGCTGCGCTCCCTGGACACCGTCTACGGCGTCGATCGGCCCGAACAGCGCCCGCTCCTCGTCGGTTCGGTCAAGACCAACATCGGCCATCTCGAGTCCGCTGCGGGCATCGCCGGGTTGATCAAGGCCGCGTTGTCGCTGCGACACGGCGTGCTCGCCCCGACGCTGCACTACCGGGAACCGAACCCGTACCTGTCGGAGACCAACAACATCCGCGTCGTTGCCGAACCCACGCCATGGGACGAGGCGGGAACCCGTCGCACAGCGGTGAGCGGCTTCGGCTTCGGAGGGACCAACGCCCACGTGTTGATGTCCGCGGCTCCCGGTCCCGGCACCGAGGGGCCCGTCACCGTCGCGCGGGCGCGAACCGATGACGGCGCCCATCGCCCGATCGTCCTGCCCCTCTCGGCGCGCAGCACCGCTGCGCTCGACGCGTCGGTCACACAGCACGCGACGCTCCTCGGCCAGGCACCGGAGCTCGCCCGGGAGCTGGCGACGGCGCAGGCGCTCACCCGTGAACAGCACCCCCGCCGCCTGGCCGTCGTGGCCACCGACGGCGACACCGTGACCAAGGCGCTCGACGAGGTGGCCGCTGGGCGACGTCACCCTGCGGTCGTCGCCGGAGATCGTCGCAGCAGCGAACCGGCACGCGTCGCGTTCCTCTTCAGCGGGCAGGGGCGCCCCTGGTGGCCACTCGACGCCGAACTGCTCACAGACCCCGTGATCAGCTCGGTGCTGCGCACCTGCGACGCCGAGTTGCGCGAGCTGTCGGACTTCTCTCTCCTCGATGTGATCCGCTCCGGCGAGGCGGTCGTGAACGCCGAACGGGCACAGCCGATCCTCTTCGCGCTCCAGATCGCCCTCGCGGCTCGCTGGCGGGCCTTCGGCGTCGAGCCGGACCTGATCCTCGGCCAGAGCATCGGCGAGATCGCGGCCGCCCACGTCGCCGGGGCGATCCCCCTCGGCGACGCGATCGAGCTCGTCGTGCACCGTGGCCGCCTCATGGAGGAGTCGAACGGAACCGGACACACCGGATTCATCGAGCTCCCGGCGTCCGAGGTCACAACGATGGTCGCCGACCTGGGTCTGGACGTCACGATCGCGGCGGTGACCGCTCCGGACAACTGCGTCGTGAGCGGGCCGAAGCCGGACATGGTGGCGATCATCGCCGCTGCGACCGAGCGTGGGGTGATGGCCTTGATCTTCGAGGGCGGTGACATCCCGGGCCACGGACCGCTGATGACCCCCTACGCGGAGAAGCTGACCGCGGCTGTCGACTTCCTCGATCCCCGTCCGACCTCCGTTCCGATGATCTCGTCGGTCACGGCTGCACCGATCCTCGGTGAGGAGCTCGGTGCGGCGTACTGGGGACGGAACCTCCGTCAGCAGGTCCGTCTCCTGGAGGCGATCGAGGTCGCCGCCCAGCAGGGCACCGAGCTCTTCATCGAGGTGGCACCGCACCCGCTCGCGGTCGTGTCCACACGTCGGACCCTGGAGGCGGCCGGATCGAACGCTCGTGTCCTGCACACCGTCAAGCAGGGCGAACCGGGAGCGATCGCACTGCGCCGTTCCCTCGCCTCGGCATGGGTGGCAGGGGCGACCGTCGACTGGCGCGCCGTCACGGGACGGACACGGGCGACGGCGAGAGCACTGCCCTCCCCGTGGGACCACCGCCGATGCTGGTTCGACGCGGTGGCACCGACGCGCTCGCCGGCCATCGCGGCCCGCGGACCCCGCTGGCATCCGCTCCTGGAGCAGGGCGTCCACCACGGCGACGGCACCACCACGTGGCGGGCGATCGACAGCGGATCGACGAGGGGCGACACGCCGACCCCCGGTGTCGCGACCGTCCTGGAGCTCGCGATCGCGGCAACCCGCTCGATCGCCGGAACCCCGGGCGTCGCACTCTCCGATGTCCGGCTCGCATCCGGTCTGGAGCGGACGCTCGGCGCCCGCGGGCGCGTCGAGGGACTGTCGGTCACCGTGTCGAAGAGCACCGGCGGACTCCGCTGGTGGGTCGACATGACCGCGACGACCGACGGCGACGGAGTGCTGACGCTCGCGAAGGGCGGTGCGAGCCCGCTCGACGGACCGCCGCCGGAGCTCCTGGGACCGGACCGGTTCGCCGTCGACGCACCGGCACTCGACGGCATCGCCATGCCCGCGCAGGTGAGCTCCGCGAAGGCCGATGACGACACCGCCGTGCTCGTCGTGGACGTTCCCGCCCCCACCGATGGCGGTGCGGACTGGGCGGTGGCTCCCCTGCTGCTCGACGCAGCGGTCGCCGGGATCCTCCGACTGGGTCCGATCGACACCACACTCGGTGGCCACGTCGAGCTCAGCGGGTTCGACGAGCTGACCGTCCTCGGTGCCCCGGTCGCTGCTGCGCGCATCGTCGTCGAACGCAGCACCGACGACGCCATCGTCGTGGACGAGTGGGGTGCACCGCTGCTCGAGCTCCGTCGTCCGAAGACCGGGCGGGGCCTGCCCGTGGCGCCTGCCGACGAGATGGTCGT
>CAYSCB010000178.1:0-6573 GCA_964429335.1 uncultured Aquihabitans sp. | reverse complement strand
GGGAGCGGAGATCGCTCCGCGCAACGCCGAACCCGGCGACGACGTCCCGGCATGGGACGACCTCGACGAGGACCGACAGCGGCTCTTCGCCCGCTACATGGCGGTGTACGCCGGGCTCATCGACAACCTCGACCAGAACATCGGGCGCCTCCGGGGCGCGCTCGAGGAGATGGGCGAGTGGGACAACACGCTGTTCGTCTTCACCTCCGACAACGGCGCATCACGCGAGGGCGAGGAGCAGGGCACGTCTGCGTACTTCCGCAGCCTCCACTTCGGGCGGACCGGCACCCCGGAGCCCTTCGAGGAGGACCTCGTACGTATCGACGACATCGGCGGTCCGACCACGCTGCCGCACTACCCGCGCGGCTGGGCGATGGTGTGCAACACGCCGTTCCGCCTCTACAAGATCAACGCACACCGCGGTGGGCACTCGGTGCCGTTCGTGGTGTCGTGGCCGCGTGCCCTGGCCGATGCGGGCCTCACCGGGGGTGGTCTGCGGGACCAGTACCTGCACGTCACCGACCTGCTGCCGAGCCTGATCGGACTCGCCGGCGCGAAGCGACCGGAGCACTGGCGGGGTGAGCCGGTGCTGCCGCTCGCCGGTGAGGCGATCCTCGGGTCGACCATCACCGATCCTGACGCCCCGGGCCGAAGTCGTGACGTGGTGGTCGAGAACGAGGGCCACCGCGGCTATCGACGTGACGGTTGGGAGGTCGTGACCCGACACCCGGCCCATGCCCCGTTCGCCGAGGACCACTGGGAGCTCTACGACATGGGTCGGGATCCGACCCAGCTGTGTGACGTCTCCGAGGAGCACCCCGACCGTCTCGACGAGTTGGTCGCAGCATGGGAGGCAGCTGCATGGGAGAACCAGATCTTCCCGCTGGATGAGGGGACGGGCTATCGCTACCTGCTCCGTCCGCCGTGGGTGGAGCGCTTCGACGAACCGGTGGTGTTGCATCCGGGGACGCCGACCCTCGACCGCTGGCGCTCCCAACGGCTCATCCTGTGGCGCGACGTCACGATCACCGCGGACGTCACCATCGGCGAGGGTGACGCGGGGATCCTGTTTGCCCACGGCGACCAGGGAGGCGGGTACTCGCTGTACGTGGACGACACCGGTGAGCTTGTCGCGGCCCACAACGGCTACGGCATCGAGCGAGAGGTGCGCGGTCCGGTGCTGGCTGCCGGGGATCGCCGGCTCGAGTTGCGCATCACCTGTCCGGGCAACGACATGTGGGACCTGGCGATCGCTGTCGACGGCGACGAGGTTGCCGCCGACACCGGGTTCCGGTTGCTGATGGCCATGGCCCCGTTCGAGGGGATCGACGTGGGCATCGACCGCCGATCGCCCGTGAGCTGGGCGGTCTACGAGCGCCACGGCTCGTTCCCGTTCAGCGGGACCATCCGCTCGGTGAGCTACCGACCCGGCGAACCCGCTCCCGACAGCCCGACCAACTTCCTCGACTTCCTCCGGGAGTGGGGTCGCAGCATGGAGTGACAGGAGGGGAATCGACGACAGGGGGCGTGAACGGCAGGGATCCTAGGAGGCTGCTCAGGTCATTCCGTGCTCTTGTCGCTCGCTCACGTTGCTCTAAAGAACGGGGGTCACCCTTGTCGACGTCGACGGCGGAGGTCCCGTCGCCGACGGGTACCTCGACGAGGAGCGCAGGAACATGGAAGAGCCACAGGTTGTGCCGAGCGATCCGACACCTCGGCCGAAGCGCGTGCGCGCACGTCGGGCGTTCGCCGGTGCCGCGGTCATCGCGGCCGTCGCAGCAGGCGGACTGACGATCGCCGCGGTGAACCCGCTGGGCATCGCCGGGGCGCAGAGCGGTGACAGCAACCAGTCGACCACGACCACGCCGTGGAACGGCGGTCACCATCGAGGCGAAGCAGCCGGTTCGAAGGTCCTCGACGAGTCACTCGCCGCGCTCGTCTCCGACGGGACGCTCACCCAGGCGCAGGCCGACGCGGTCAAGGCGAAGGTGAAGGCGACGGCCGAGACGATGCGGACCGAGCGCCAGTCGAAGGGCGAGGAGCGCCGTCAGGCCATGGAGTCGACTGCTGCGGCGGCGCTCGGCATCTCGGCCGATGACCTGCAGACCCAGCTCACGGCAGGAAAGACACTCGCTCAGATCGCCCAGGACAAGGGTGTGGACGTCCAGAAGGTCACCGATGCGCTCGTCGCGGAGGCGAACAAGCGGATCGACCAGGCTGTGACCGACGGCAAGCTCGACGCGACGCAGGCGGCGACGATGAAGCAGCGGACGACCGAGCGCATCCAGTCCTTCGTGCAGAACGGCCCGAAGCACCACCGCGGTCCGGAGGGCTCGGCTCCGAAGACGACCAACTGAGCTCAGCGGGCCGGTGCCAGGTTCAGGACGGCGACTCGATCGCGGTGGTCGCCGCCCTGACCCGACGGGAGAAGAACGAGATCTGCGGGATCTCACCCAGGGAGGACCACGTCACGCCGTCGGCGGTCCACTCGGCACGCCAGATGACGGTGACCGATCCGTACCACCGGTCACGTCGCCCTTTCACTCCCGTCTCGGTGAGGTAGCGGTAGGCACAACGATCGGCACGCCGTGCCTGGGCCCCCGGTGATGCCGGGTCGGTCGGATCGAACGGTCGGCTGCTGCCGGCGCAGCGCAGCGATCGGTCGTCGCCGGGATCGCCGCCGGACACGATGAACTGCACCGGCCATGCCCGCACGCGGGCCGTGACCGCACCGACGGTGAGGGACCGGTCGACCGTCGTCGACCACACACCCGGATCGAACGAGAAGAACGCTGGTTCGTCGATGACGACCGGAACGTCCGTCGGTGGTGTCATCTCGGATCGCAGCGTCGGTAGCAGCGTCACCATCCGGCGGGCGAGCAGCTGCGTCGTCGAGGCGGCGACTGGGACGAGCCTCGTCCTGGTGGTGAGCCGACCCCCGACCACTTCGATCTGGACCGTCACGTCGTCGGCCACCCCGGCGTCGATGACCCGACGGAGCTCGCTGATGACCGGGTCGTCGGTCAACTCCGGACGCTGGGAGAAGAGGCGGAACAGCTCGGCGAGCACGGTGTCGCCGATCGTCACCCAGTAGCTCGCCGGCGCCCTGCCCGGTCCGCGGTAGCGCACCGGTCGACCCGTGAGGATCGACGTGATGATCCGTCCGTCGCGGGTCACGTGCGACGAGGCCCCGCCGTCACCCGCCGCGTCGGCCCGGCCAGGAAGGCTCGTGACCGCGACGGCGAGGAGGGCGACGACGATCCGGGTGACGACACCGACGCTCCTCATCGTGCACCCCGCGGACAGGGGTCGGGGCTCCCGGCAGCGAGCACGTCGATCGTCGACTCGTCGAGCGAGTCGAGCAGCCAGATCGTCCCGACCCTGCGCACCGCCCCCGTCCCGGTGGCGTGTCCCACGCCGTCGTCGACGACGGCGCCGGTCGCTGCGTCGCGGACGATGCCCGGTGACCATCCGCACCAACTGAACGAGATCCGCTCGGTTGGTTCCGGACCCCTGCTGCCGCTGTCGTCGATCGAGACGACCCGGTGCAGGTACGAGCGGTCCTGTCCCCGGGGCGGCTCCACGATCTGGCCCGCACCGAGTCGTTCAGCCGCCAGGTTCCGGATGTCGTCAGCGAGGATGGCTCCGGGTCCGATCGTCGCCCGCCAGGCGGTGAGGACAGGGTCGTCGGTCCGCATGACGGCGCCGGGGTCGCGCAGCAGCGCCGTCAGCGTCCGGTCGTAGCGGGCGAGGACCTCGTCGACGATCCTGGTCGGGTCGTCGGCTGTGTCGGTGCCGGTGCCGGCGCCGGCGCCCGTGTCGGTGCGCAGCGCATCGTCGGACGTCGTGGCACCACCGCCGGGATCGGTGGTGGTGCTCGTCGAAGGTGCCGGGCGGCTCGGCGATCGGGCTGGAGTGCGGGCGGCGGAAGCACCGTCGAGTGGCCGGAGCTGATCCGTCGACGGCTCCGTGCAGCCGCTCAGGACGCCGATCACCGTGAGGCATGCGACCGCGACCGTCCGGCCGACTCCCGGCCGCCGTCGCTCATCCGACGGCCATGCTCGACGCCATCCCAGCACGGGGCATAGTCTGATACCTGAAGGGTTGATGATGCAACAAGAAAGATGGTGAAATTATGTGAGAGATCAGGAGGGCCCAGCTGAGGTGCGGTTCACCAACCGCGGAACTCGGGTGAACGGCGCTCCCGGAACGCAGTGAGTCCTTCCTGGAAGTCGATCGAGGACATCAGCAGCTCCTGGGCGAACGCCTCCTCCTCGAACGCCGTGTGACGGGCCGACTCGAAGCTGCGGTTCACGAGCCACTTGGTGAGCCCGAGTGCTTTCGTCGGTGCCGCAGCCAGCCTGGCGGTGAGCTCGGCGACGTGTTCGTCCAGCGCCTCGGACGGGACGACGCGGTTCGCGATCCCGAGCTCACGGCAGCGTTCGGCCGGGACGTCGTCCGCGAGGAACATGAGCTCCTTGGTGATCTGCGGCCCGACGATCCTGGGCAGCAGGTAGGCGCCTCCTGCGTCGGGCAGGATCCCGCGGCGGACGAAGACCTCGATCAGCTTCGCGGTGTCGGCCATCACCACCAGATCGCACGCCAGGACCAGGTGAGCCCCGCCGCCCGCCGCGGTGCCGTTGACCCGTGCGACCACGGGCTTCTCGGAGTCGAGGATCGCCGAGACCAGACGCTGCCACCCGCGGCGGAGCATGCGAGCCCCGTCGCCCAGGAGTCGGTCGGGTGCCTCAGCGGGGCGCGCCGGTGCCAGCGCCTGGGGGCCACCGAGGTTGGCGCCGGTGCAGAAGTGGCGTCCACCGGCGCCGGTGAGCACGATCACCCGGACGTGGTGGTCCGACGACGCCCACTCGATCAGGTCGGTGAGTCCGTCACGCATGGATGCGGTCAGTGAGTTCCCGGCCTCGACGGCGTCGATCGTGATCGTTGCGACGCCGTCGTCCACCGTGTAGGCGAGTCCGTCGGTGCCGGGGGCGGATGGGTCGGTCGTTTCGGTCATTCGGTCTCCCTGGGGATCGTGGCGTCGTCAGCGGATCGATGTCGTGTCACCTCGCCGGAGGCGCGGGGCGATCCTGAGCGCGAGACAGTGCCGTCCACGGGCCGGGGTGCGCAAGCGGACCGACCGAGCCAGGTCGGTAGTCTCCCCGCCGTGTCGCGTCGTCCCGCACTGTGGCTGCTCGTCGGTCTGGGACTTCTCGTGGCCGCCGGTCCGCTCGCAGGGAGGGCAGCCGCTCACGCCTCGCTCGTGTCCACCACTCCGGGCAACGACGAGGTCGTCCCGAGTCCCCCGAAGGAGGTCGTGATCACCTTCGACGACGCGGTGTCGGTCAACTCCGATGGTGTGAAGGTCCTCGATCCGCGGGCGGACGACGTCAGCGCCGGAGCCCCGAGGAAGGAACAGGACGGCAAGGTGCTGCGTCAGCGCATCCACGCCGAGGCGCAGGGCACCTACACCGTGTCGTACCGGGTGCTGTCCGACGACGGACACGTGATCGACGGCTCCTACGTCTTCCACGTCGGCCACCGGACCGGGTCCGCGACGGTGGCCGCGAGTTCGGAGTCCGACCCGGTCCGACTGATGAACGCGTTCGGCCGATGGGTCGCGCTGTCGGGAGCGCTGCTGGTGGGTGGGGTCGTCGCCATGGCGCTGTTCGTCGACCGATCCGATGGTTGGAGCGGAGGGTTGGAGACGTCGAGGTTCCTGCTCGTCCCCGGTGCGGTCTCGGTGCTGTTCGGTTCAGCGCTGAGCCTGTTCGCGTCGTCGGCCGATCTCGCAGGCGGGAGCGTCACGCAGGGGACCGGTGAGATCGGCGCCTTCGTGTCGTCGAGCTGGGCCGGATCGGTCGCCGGTCTCCGGGTGCTGGTCGCACTGGTGTTGCTCCTGGCGGTCGCCGGCGGGCCGATCCTGCGGCGGGCCCCCTGGTTGGCGGGCATCTGCGCGTTGGCTGCGCTCGCCCTGCCGAGCTTCGGCGGTCACGCGTGGACCGCGTCGCCGACAGCACTCGCGGTCACCTCCGACGTGGTCCACGTGCTCGCTGCCGCGACCTGGGTGGGAGGGCTCGGCGTGCTGGTCCTCACCTGGGACGGATCACGTGACCGGGCACTCGCGTTCAGCCGTGTCGCCGTCGTCGCTGCGCCGCTGACGATCGCGAGCGGTCTGCTCAACGCGTGGCTGCAGGAACGCGCGCCGTCGGCTGTGCTCGACACCACCCACGGGCGCCTGGTGCTCGCCAAGCTGATCGGTTCGCTGGCGATGGTCGCGTTCGGGTGGATGCACCGGCGCCAACTGCTCGACGCGACGCGTTGGACCGCCAGGGTCGTCACCAGCTACCGCGTCGAGGCCGTCATCGGCGTGGCCGTCATCGCCGTCACCGCAGTCCTGGTGGGCACCGTCCCGGGTCGCGAGGCGCGGGTGTCGTCGGGAGCGGGCGTGCAGGTCGTGCGTCAGGCCGGAGACACCACGGTGCGCATGCAGGTCGACCCCGCCGCCGTCGGTCCGAACGACGTCCACCTCTACTACCTCGCCAAGGACGGTTCGCTCGCCTCGGTCGACGC
>CAYSCB010000177.1:0-6580 GCA_964429335.1 uncultured Aquihabitans sp. | reverse complement strand
AAGACGACGAGCAGGGCCCCGACGCCGCTGAAGGTGAACAGCAACCGCATGACGGCCCGATCTGGAGTTGTGACCATGGAGCTCTCCCGGATCGCGGAGTCGCCTGGTCGCCGAGTCTGGCAGAGACGATCGGCGAACCCGAAATGCGACGGGCTGGCGTCCTTGACCGGCCGGTCAATACAGTGCGGCCCATGCTGGAACTCAACGGAGCATCTGCACTCGTCACCGGTGGCGCATCGGGTCTCGGAGAGGCGACCGTGCGCGCCCTCGCGGAGGCCGGGTCCAAGGTCGTCATCATGGATCTCGGCCACCAGGCCGACAAGGCCAACGCCGTCCTCGCCGACATCGGCGGAGGCGCGTTCGTCGAGTGCGACGTCACCAACACCGAACAGGTCATCGCTGCGGTCGAGAAGGCCAAGGAACTCGGCCCGTTGCGTGCGGTCATCAACTCCGCCGGCATCGGCTGGGCGACGCGCACCATCGGTCGCGACGGCACCTACGAATCCGCGCACGACCTCGACGTGTTCCGCAAGGTGATCGAGATCAACCTGATCGGCACGTTCAACGTCTGTCGTCTCGCGGCCACGGCGATGTCGCAGAACGAGCCGAACGAGGACGGCGAGCGCGGCGTGATCGTCAACACCGCGTCGGTCGCCGCTCTCGAAGGCCAGATCGGTCAGGTCTCCTACACCGCGTCGAAGGCCGGTGTGGTGGGCATGACCCTGACCATCGCCCGTGACCTCGCGGCGGTCGGCATCCGCTGCAACACGATCATCCCCGGGCTCATCGACACGCCGATCTACGGAACGGGTGAGGCGTCGGAGCAGTTCAAGGAGCGCCTCAGCGTCGGCACGCTGTTCCCGAAGCGACTCGGCAAGGCGTCGGAGTACGCGTCGCTGGCGCTCGAACTGCTGCGCAACAGCTACATCAACGGTGAGTCCGTGCGGATCGACTCCGGCATGCGGATGCAGCCCAAGTGATCTGAACCTCCGAGGTCAGCCGAGCGGGGCGCCCAGGGTGAACACCCGGGCACCCGCCGGCACTTTCGTGGGGCGTCCGAGCCACCAGGCCTCGTCCGCCATCGCCAGCAGCTCGTGATCGCCGGAGCTGTTGCCGTACGAGTGGAGCCGTACACCGAGGGGACCCTCGGCCGGGGCGTCGAGCCACTCGCGCAACCGCACCGCCTTCTGTCCGGCGCGGACGTTCGGACGGACGAGACGGCCCGTCAGGCGGCCGTCGATCACCTCGGGTTCCACGCCGATCACGTCGTCGATGTCCAGCAGGCGCGCGATCGGGTCCAGGTAGTGCACGAGCGATGCCGAGACGATCACGGTCCGATGGCCGGCCCGCCGGTGTTCGCGCACCCGGGTCAGCATCTCGGTCCGCAGCCGGTCGCCGGTCAGCAGGTCGCGGGCGTAGCGCTCACCGCGGTCCCGCATCTCCTCCTCGGGGCGTCCTCCGAGGAGGAGCTCGATCATGTGCTCCTTCATCCGGTCACGGTCACCGGGCGACGTGCTGCGTCGGGTGCCGGCCAGTCCGAGTCGGGAGCAGGCGGCGACGAACCGGGAGACGCCAGCGGTCTTCGCCAGGAACGGGACGAGCGTGTCCCGCTTCGAGATCGTGCCGTCGAAGTCGAACGCGGCGACGTCGGTCATGGCGGCATGAGAAGGCGGTGCGGAGCTCTTGGCGTGCAGCTCAGAGGGGTTCCGACGAGTGGGCGACGTAGGCGGCCAACCGGTTCAGAGAACGCTCCATCGCGGCGCGGTTCTTCTCGGCGCGCCCGAACAACGTCGCGTACGGACCGAGGCGCGAGGTCGACCAGTCGAACGTCTCGGTGACGCGGGTGACCGCTTCGTCTGTGTCGCCCGCGCCGGTGTCGGACGTCTGGGGTTCGAACTCCCAACGCCAGCGCCATCCGCCGAAGTGCGCCCAGGCGATGCGACGGCCCTCCTCGTACTCCACCACCGTGTTCGTGATCACGTAGGGCAGGCCGATGCGCATGTTCGCGGTGAAGCGGTCACCGAGGGCCAGCTTGCGTCGTCCGCCCTTGACGTTGCGGACCGAGCCGGATCCGTCGATCACCGGGTGCATCGTCGGATCGGCCACCAGATCGAACAGCCGCTGGGCGTCGGCTGCGATGAGGCGGCTTGCCGACACCGACTTGGCCGACACCGACTTGGTCGACGCCGAGCTCGAGGAGGTGGCAGTGACCTGCGGTGCGTTCATGTCGGCCGACGATAGGTGGTCTGCCCCCGCACGGCACGCCGAAGCGTCAACGCTGCAGCATCGACCGCAGCGCCGGCTCCAGCTCGGGATCGCTGAAGGCGAACCCTGACTGCTGCAGCGCGGATGGGGTGATGCGCTGGCTGGTGAGCAGCAAGGAGTCGGCGAGCTCCCGGCCGAACAGGAGACGTGGTCCGATCATCGGGATCACCGACGTCGGACGGTGCAGTACCCGCCCGAGGGTCCGAGCGAAATCGGCGTTGGTGACCGGATGCGGTGCGACCAGGTTCACTGGACCGCTGAGCTCCGCGTCGAGCAGGAACGCGATCGCCGCCAGCTCGTCGCGGAGCGAGATCCAACTCTGGTACTGGTGGCCCGATCCGGAACGGCCGCCGAGCCCGAACCGGAAGAACGGCAGCTGCCTGGCGAGCGCGCCACCCCCGGGGTCCAACACGATGCCGGTCCGCAGGTGGGTGACGCCGATGCCCGCGTCTGATGCGGACGCGGTCGAGCGTTCCCACGTGCGACAGACCTCGGCGGGGAAGTCGTGGCCGAGCGGACCGGTCTCATCGGTGGGTCGGTCACCCGTGTCGCCGTAGATCCCGATGGCCGATGCCGACAGCAGCGTCCTCGGTGGTCGATTGAGACCCGCGAGCGCGCCTGCCAGGAGCTCGGTGCCGGTCCTGCGTGATTCGAGGATGCGCTCCTTCTGCGCGGTTGTCCAACGGGACGCCGCGATCGGCTCACCGGCGAGGTGGACCACGGCGTCGATCCCGTCGAGCGCGTCGCTGTCGATCGTTCCCGCGACCGGATCCCACGCCGCAGTGTCGGACCCGGTCCCCCGGCCCGGACGGACGAGCCGCAACACCCGGTGGCCGTCGGCGCCGAGACGTCGGACGAGCGGGGTGCCGATGAAGCCGGTCGAACCGGTGACAGCGATGTCCATGCTGTCGGCTCCCGGTCCGGCTATCCGGCGGCCCGGTCCGCGACGATCCTCCAGGCGAAGCGGGGGAGGAGGCGGAACACGAAGAACGGGTACTGCAGCAACGGTGGGGCCCACACGACCTCGCGGCCGGTGGCGAGACCGTCGACGATGTAGCCGGCCACCTGCTCGGGAGTCGTCGAGAAGGGTGCCGCATCCATGCCCTCGGTCATCTTCGTTCGCACGAAGCCCGGCCGGACGACCATCACCGTGACACCGGAGCCCTGGAGCGCGTCACCGAGTCCCTGGCCGAACGCGTCGAGGCCGGCCTTGGTCGAGCCGTACACGAAGTTGTCCTTGCGGGCACGCAACCCCGCGACCGACGACATCAGCACGATCGTGCCGTGACCCTGGGCCTTCAAGCGCTCGGCGACGACGAGGCAGGACGACACGAGCCCGCCGAAGTTGATGTCCACCGCTCTGGCGGCGAAGGCGGGATCCGCGTCGAACGCGTCCTGGCTGCCGAGGATGCCGGCAGGGACGTAGACGAGGTCGATGTCGCCGAAGCGGTCGAACACGTCGTCGATCACCCTGCGGTGGCTGTCGACATCGGTCGCCTCCCACTGCACCGTCTCGACGGTGGTGGCTCCCGCAGCCCGCACCGCGTCTGCGACCGGTCCCATGTCGTCCTCGGGCCGTCCTGCGAGCACGACGGTGCGACAGCGGCCGTGTGCCAGGCGGGTGCACACGGCTCGACCGATGTCGGATCCGCCGCCGAGCACCAGGACCGATTGCACCTCACCGAATGCGTCCCGCACCGTTCCTCCCGGGTGTCGTGTTCCCGCTGCTGGTCGTCGAGCGTCGGGTCGAACGAGGATACCGGCACGCGGCGTGGGCCCACCCCGGCCGGTGGAGCGATGCCGGGCCTCCTAACCTGCACGGTCGTGAGCACCCGACGGTTGATCATCCTCGCCCTCATCTGCGGCCTGGCGATCCTCGTCGCGTTCGCCGTGCAGGCCGCACAGATCATCTGAGCGGGGGCGGCTCGGCGACGTCGGTAGTCTCGGCGGTGTGGAGAAGACGCACTTCGATCTCGTGATCATCGGCGGCGGACCGGCCGGCTACGGCGCCGCCCTCTACGGCGCATCGGCCGGGCTCGACATCGCCCTCGTCGAGAAGGACAAGGTCGGCGGCACCTGCCTGCACCGGGGCTGCATCCCGGCGAAGGAGCTGCTGGAGACCGCAGCGGTCGTGAGGGCCGTGACGCACGCCGGTGACTTCGGAGTCCGGGTGGAGCCGATCGGCCTCGAGTGGTCCACGACGCTCGCCCGCAAGCAGGCGGTGGTCGACAAGCTGACCGCGGGGGTGACGGGACTGCTCAAGAACCGCAAGGTCACCGTCCTCGACGGCACCGCGACGCTCGGACGGGACCGGACCGTCACCGTCGTCGGCGGATCGGCCGACGGCACCGGAACCGAGACGGTCACCCTCACCGGCGACGCGGTGATCCTCGCGAGCGGATCGGTGCCACGACTGATCCCCGGGTTCGGACCGGGCGGCCCGGTCGTGACATCCGACGAGTTCTTCGACATCCCCGGTGTCCCCGACCGCGCCGTGGTGATCGGCGGCGGTGCCATCGGTTGTGAGTTCGCCTCGACGCTCGCGGACCTCGGCGCGTCGGTGACCATCCTCGAAGCGTTGCCGAAGATCCTCCCCGGCTGCGACGAGGACGTGACCCGGGTGGTGCTGCAGGCGTTCAGGAAGAAGGACATCGAGGTCCGCACCGGCGTCGCCGTCACCGGGCACACGCCGAAGCCGGGGGGCGGGACCGTCGTGTCCTTCGGCGACGGCGAGCAGATCGACACCGATCTGGTCGTCGTGTCGGTCGGTCGGTCGCCGTTCACCGACGGGGTCGTCGCTGCGGGGACCGGCGTGAAGGTCACCGAGCGGGGCTTCTTCGACGTCGACGGCTACTACCGGACCGGCGAACCGTCGGTGTGGGCGATCGGCGACGTGATCGCCACCCCGCAGCTCGCGCACGTCGGCTTCGCCGAGGCGATCTGCGTCATCCACGACATCCTCGGCGAGACCCCTGTCCCGGTCGACAACAGTCGGGTGCCGTGGGCGATCTACTGCCAGCCGGAGGTCGCGTTCGCGGGGCTGTCCGAGGCGGCGGCCAAGGAGGCGGGCCACGAGGTGATGACGTCCAAGCACCGCTTCGCCGGGAACTCCCGAGCGCAGATCCTCGGCGAGACGGACGGATTGGTGAAGATCATCGCCGAGAAGCGACCCGACGGGACCGCCGGTCAGATCCTGGGCGTCCACATGGTCGGACCGTGGGCGACCGAGCAGCTCTCCGGTGGCTACCTCGCGGTGAACTGGGAGGCGACCGTCGCCGAAGTCGCCGCGTTCATCCAACCCCATCCCACGCTCACCGAGCTCTTCGGCGAGTCGGTGCTGGCCCTGACCGGCCGGTCCTTGCACGGCTGAGTCACGGGTAGGTTCCACGACAGGACAGACGACGGAAGGACGGCCATGGCCGACATCGTGATGCCGCAGCTGGGTGAGAGCGTCACCGAAGGGACGATCACCCGCTGGTTCAAGGCGGTCGGGGACACGGTGACCGAGGACGAGCCGCTCTACGAGGTGTCGACCGACAAGGTGGACACCGAGGTCCCGTCTCCGGCGAGCGGGGTGCTCACCGAGATCCGCGTCGCCGAGGGCGACACCGTCGATGTCGGCACCGTGCTCGCCGTGCTCGGTGATGGCGCCGGTGCAGGTGCTCCCACCCCCGCAGCACCGGCGTCTGCTCCCGCCCCGGCGCCCGCAGCGCCGGCCCCTGTTCCCGAGCCGCCTGTCCCCGCGTCCACGCCCGGCCCGGCCCCTGCTCCCGCTCCTCCGGCTCCAGTGCACGCGGCGCCGGAGCCACCGGCCCCTGCTCCTGCGCCCGTTCCGACACCTGCTCCCGCTCCTCCCGCGCCGAGTGCCGTAGCGTCACCTTCCACGTCGTCCCCGGTCGCCGGGTCCGGAACCCTGGGTGAGGGAGTGCTGCTGTCGCCACTCGTGCGTCGCCTCATCGAGGAGCACGGACTGGATCCATCGACGATCGCCGGCACGGGGATCGGCGGTCGTATCACCCGCGACGACGTGTTGGACGTCATCGACGACCGGGCCGTCGCCGCACCACCAGCCGTTGCGTCGGCTCCGATGCCTGCACCGACGGTCCAACGACCGGCGGTCGCGCCCGTGGCCCCCGTCCCCAGGAGCTCACCCGCCCCGCCGGCGGGAGCGCCGATGCGTCCGGGGAGCGGGGACACCGTCGAGCCGCTCAACAAGATCCGACAGCTCACCGGTGAGCACATGGTGATGTCGAAGGCGACCTCCCCGCACGCCATCACGATGGTCGAGGTCGACTACGAAGCCGTCGAACGGGTC
>CAYSCB010000176.1:0-6594 GCA_964429335.1 uncultured Aquihabitans sp. | reverse complement strand
AGCAGACCTGCGCGCCCAGATCGATCGCATACGAGCGAAGCGAACCTTAGGCCTCGTGTTCGAGTCGCACCTGCCCGAGCGTGTCCGACTCCCGGACCATCCCGTTGGTGTTGGCACACTCGTCGCGCTGCGCGATGACGCCGGGAGTCCCATCTTCCAGGTCCTGCGAGCGCCTGCCGGCAAGGCCACCGTCCGCAAGGTTCGCCACCCTGATGGGTCTCGCCTGTCGGCCGACGAAGACGCTGCCGCCGACACCGAGGAATTCCCTGTCGAGGGCCTGGTGGTGATCGCTGACTTCGGCGAGGCGATCTACCCCGGGTTGCGCACGCTCGACTCGATCGAGCGGGGCGGCGACAAGCCCGCACACCTGGTGATCAAGGGCGAGAACCACCACGTGCTCCAGGCGCTCCAGTTCAGCCACGCCGGCAAGGTCGACTGCATCTACATCGACCCGCCGTACAACACCGGTGCTCGGGACTGGAAGTACGACAACCGCTACGTCGACGACACCGACGCCTACCGCCACAGCAAGTGGCTGGCCTTCATGGAGCGCCGCCTCCTCCTGGCCAAGGAGCTGCTGAACCCCGAGCGCTCGGTACTCATCGTCACGATCGACGAGAAGGAGGTCCACCGACTCGGCCTCCTCTTGGAGCAGATGTTTCCAGGCACGCGGTCACAGATGGTCACCGTGGTCATAAATGCGCCAGGTCAGGCACGTCGCCAGGAACTCGCCCGGGTGGAGGAGCACGCCTTCTTCCTGTTTCTTGGGTCCGCTGAACCACACCAGGCCGAGGACGACCTACTCAACGAGCGCCCCTCAGGGAATCCGGCCAAGGTGCGGTGGGAGTCGTTGCTTCGATCCGGAACGAACAGTCGTCGCTCGGATCGGCCGGCGTTGTTCTACCCAGTCTTCGTCAATGTCGAGGATCGACGAATCGTGGCTGTTGGTGACTCCAAGGCTCTGAGCGCGGCCCGGTCGGACTGGGAGGTACCGGCTGGCGCCGTCGCGGTATGGCCGCTGAAGAGCGACGGCTCGGAGGGCAACTGGCGAGCGTCGCCCGAGTACCTGCGGCAGCTCAACAACGGCGGGCATGTGCGAGTTGGTGAGTACCGGTCCGAGGAGGGTCGAGGCACCATCTGGTACCTCGGCAAGGCGGCACTGAAGAAGATCGAGTCGGGAGAGATCCTGGTCACTGGTCGCGACGAGCAAGGCGCTGTGATCGTGGAGCCATCGGACCTTGGCTCGCGACGAACAACCGTCAAGACGGTATGGAACCGTGCGTCACATCACGCCGGATGGCACGGCAGCAACCTCGTCCGCTCGCTTCTTCCCGGACGCGACTTCCCGTTCCCGAAGGCGCTCTACGCGGTCGAGGATGCCGTTCGAATCGCTGTACGGGACAGCAAGGACGCCGTGGTCCTGGACTTCTTCGGCGGATCGGGGACCACCGCGCATGCCGTGGCTCGGTTGAACCGGCAAGACGGGGGGCGGCGGCAGTCGATCGTCGTGACGAACAACGAGGTGTCGGCCGCTGAGGCGGACGCGCTACGCAAGCAAGGCGTCCGGCCCGGCGACCCGGAGTGGGAAGTGCTGGGCATCTTCGAGCACGTCACGCGTCCGCGGATCACGGCCGCCGTGACGGGCCGCACGCCTGACGGTGAACCGGTGAAGGGCGACTACAAGTTCACCGACGAGTTCCCGATGGCCGAGGGCTTCGAGGAGAACGTGGCCTTCGCCGAGCTGGTCGCCGTCGACCCCGACGACGTCGAGCTCGACCTAGCGTTCTCCTCCGTCGCGCCTCTGCTGTGGTTGCGGGCGGGGGCGCAGGGTCCGGTGATCGACGAGAACCTGGATGCGGCGGGACGGCGCAAGCCGTACGCGTGGACCGATCGCTACGGGATCCTGTTCAACCCGGACCGGTGGCGAGGTTTCGTGGAGAAGCTCCCGGAGACGGCGACCACTGCGTTCGTCGTGACCGACTCGCAGGCGATCTTCGCCGGGGTAGCGGCCGAGCTTCCGGACCATCTCGACGTGGTGCGGCTCTACGAGAACTACCTGACGACGTTCCGGATCAATGAAGGTCTCGGCTGATGCGCTACGAGTTGATGGACTACCAGCGCACCGCGGCGATCGACGTGCTGAACCGACTCGGCCGGGCCCGGCGCGACTGGGCCGACGGCGAGCGGTCGTCGTTCGCGCTCTCGGCCATCACCGGCTCGGGTAAGACCGTGATCGCCACCGCCGCCATCGAAGCGACCTTCTACGGCTCCGCGGATCTCGGCGCCGACCCCAACCCCCAGGCGACGTTCCTGTGGATCACCGACGACCCCGCGCTGAACCGCCAGACCCGCAACCGGATGCTCGACGCCTCGGACCTGCTCGCCCCCAAGACGCTGGTGGAGATCGACGACGGGTACCTCAACAACGAACTGCTGGCGAACCGGGTCTACTTCCTGAACATCCAGAAGTTGTCGCGCTCCAGCCGGCTCACCCAGTCAGGCACGAACCTGCGCCAGGCGTCGTTCTGGGACGTCCTCACCAACACCATCACCGGCACCAAGGCGACGCTGTACCTGATCCTCGACGAGGCCCACCGCGGCATGAAGCGCACCGCTGATCGCAAGACGATCGTGCAGCGCCTCATCCACGGCGAGCCGGGCTCGAACCCGGCGGTGCCAGTGGTGTGGGGGATCTCGGCGACCATCGAGCGATTCACCACCGCCATGGGCGAGACCCCCGACCGCACCGGCTACCCGCACGTCAGCGTCGACATCGACCGTGTGCGCGCCTCGGGCCTGGTCAAGGACGAGATCGGCTTGGAGCAGCCCGACGAGAAGGGCACGTTCTCCACCACGCTGCTGCGCGACGCAGTCCGGACCACCCTCAGCTACGACCAGCGCTGGGCCGCCTACTCCGCTGCTGAGGGCGAACCCACGGTGCTGCCCGCGATGGTGGTGCAGGTGCCCGACAAGGCCAACGAGGACAAGCTCGCCGAGATCGTGTCGGTGATCACCTCCGAGTGGCCCGACCTCGACCCCAAGGCGATCGCCCACGTGTTCGGCGAGCACGAACCGATCGTGTTGGGCTCGCGCACCGTCGAGTGGGTGCACCCCGAGTCCATCCAGTCCGACACCGACATCCGCGTCGTGCTCGCCAAGGAAGCGATCTCGACCGGCTGGGACTGCCCCCGAGCCGAGGTCCTCTACTCGGAGCGGCCCGCCAAGGACGCCACTCACATCGCCCAGGTCATCGGCCGGATGGTCCGCCAGCCGCTCGCCCATCGCATCGCCACCGACGACGTCTTGAACTCGGTGGCCTGCTACCTGCCGCTGTTCGACTCCAAGAAGCTCAGCGCCATCAAGGAGGAGCTCGAAGGCAAGGGCAAGGGCGACGGCGATCACCGGGTCGGGCCCGAGGTCGTGCGGGCGCCGGCGGTGTTCGAGCGCAACCCGGCTCTGCCCACCGAGGTGTTCGACTTCATCGAGACCCTCCCCAGCATCCCCACCCCCGACGCCGCTGCCAGCCCCTTGCGGCGGGCCAAGAACCTGGTGCGCCTGCTGGCGGATGACGGCGCTGGACCTGCACTGGTCGCCGACGCGGACGAGCAGCTCACCAAGCGACTCAACGCCCGCCTCGACGGCCTTGCCGCCGAGCACGCCGACGCGGTCGCTACGGGCGTCGAGGACCTGCGCACCGCCGTCGTCCGGCGGGAAGGCGTGACCCCGACCGGGCAGAGCGCCGAGGCGACAACCCGGTTGATCGAGACCCACGTCAAGGACATCGACCGCGACACCCGCAAGATCATCAACTCGGTGCGTGAGGGCGTCGGCAAGGGCTACTACGCCCACCGCGCCGCCAAGGCCGACCCCGCCGACAGCCGACTCGACGTGCGGCTCGAGGTCGCCGCACTGCTGCGCCTCGACGGCGTGATCACCTCGGTGGAGGCAGCGGCCACCGACTTCGTCACCGAGCACCTCGCCAAGTTCGCGGTCGAGATCAAGAACACGACCGGCGCCACCCGCGACGGCTACCGCAAGGTCCAGGAGCAGACCGCCGCGCCCGAGACGCTCACCATCGAGCTGCGCGCCAACGAGAAGGCCGCCACCAAGAACGGCGCCGGCGACGACCTGCCCACCTTCGAGGGCCACCTCTACGCGGATGCCAGCAACCGCTACCCCGCGGACCTCAACGACTGGGAGACCGACGTCGTCACCACCGAGACCGGTCGACCGTCGTTCGTCGCCTGGTACCGCAACCCGTCGAGAGCGACGCCGAACGCGCTGCGGATCGCCTACCAGGACGACGCCGGAGCGTGGGCCAGCCTCCAGGTCGACTTCCTCGTCCTGTCCCGCCGCGACGACGGCACCCTCGGTGCATCCATCGTCGACCCCCACGGCGACCACCTCGCCGACGCCAAGGCCAAGCTCAGCGCCCTCGCCGACTTCGCCGAGACTCACGGCGACCGCTTCATCCGCGTCGTGTCCATCGCCAAAGGCACCGACGGCTCGTTACGCGTCCTCGACCTGCTCGAACCCCACGTCCGCGCCGCCGTCCGCGACTTCGGCGGCGCCAAGGTCACCGCCCTCTACGACTCCGCTGCCGCGGTGCCGTATCTGTAGGGGGATGCTTCGGCCGAGAGTTCCACTTTTCCTCTCTCATCTGTGGTAAGAAAACTGGAAGTGCCACGGATCGGAGGACTCATGGTCGAGCTTGACCACCTGTCCAGCCTTCAGGAGCCGAATGACTCCGCTGCAACTCTCGCGGCCCTCGGGCTGACGCTCGACCAGCTGGCAGAGGCACGCGGGCGTGCCCAGCACGACGTCGACGAGTGCACCGCCCTGGATCCGCCGGGAGCTCGCGGTCACATCCGCCACATCCGCACCGTCCGCTATCTGCGCGAGGTGCTGATCCCCCACGGATGGACCGCCGACGATGGCGGCAACATCGGCGCGGTCGTGTCCCCCGATGACCGGGTGTCGATCGTTGTCACCTCAGGTGACGCCGCCACCGGACGGCATGGGCACACTCCA
Organism: uncultured Aquihabitans sp.; assembly: GCA_964429335.1. Classification (GTDB taxonomy): domain Bacteria; phylum Actinomycetota; class Acidimicrobiia; order Acidimicrobiales; family Microtrichaceae; genus Dermatobacter. The sequence continues at coordinate 1,563 of CAYSCB010000176.1, read as the reverse complement.
CGCACGAAGTACCCCAAGGGAGAGCTCACCTGGCGGCGCGTTCGCCAGAACCAACAGCTGTCCTTGTTCGATGACGGACCTGCCACCCAGCCTGATGACGAGTCGGTGGAGAATGCTCGACAGACCTGGGTTCTTCTCCAGTACCCGGCGGGTGACGTTGTCCGTGCCGAGCTCTCCTGCCCCGAAGGAGTCGATGTCTCCGGCCGTATCAACGAGTGGAGCGAGCGGATTCTTCTTCCGGACTTGCCGCTTGACACTCACGAGGCATGGGAGCCGGGACCTGACGATGAAGGGTACGACTCGGTCGATGTGCCGGTCTCGCCGCGCTGAGGTCGGCCATGGTCAATCCGACTCGTCTCCATCTCGCGCGCCTGCGGCGTGGCTACACCAAGAGCCACCTCGCGAAGCTCACCGGGCTTTCGGCTCGGAGCATCACCAACTACGAGAAGGGTCTCCAGAACCCCACTGAGGAGACGCTCGCGACTCTCGCCGAGGCGATGGCATTTCCGGTCGAGTTCTTCGGCCAGCCCGATCTCGAAGCGATAGCTGAGGCAGCGGCCAGCTTCCGGTCACTGACCAGCATGACCGCCGCCAAACGCGATCAAGCCCTCGGCGCCGGCACCCTCGCGTTGGTGATCGACGAATGGATCGAGGGCCGCTTCAGTCGGCCCGCGCCCGATGTACCCGAGGTCGATGACGAGACCCCCGAAGCCGCAGCGGAGATCGTGAGGGCCGAGTGGGGCCTCGGCACGAAGCCGATCAAGAACATGATCCACCTCCTCGAACTCCACGGGATTCGGGTCTTCTCACTCGACGAGGCGGGCCGTTCCGTCGATGCCTTCTCGTTCTGGCGGGACCAGCGACCGTACGTGATGCTCAACACCCAGAAGTCCGCCGAGCACAGCCGCTTCGATGCCGCCCATGAGCTGGGCCATCTGGTTCTCCACCGGACGGGCGAGCGTGGTCGCGATGCCGAGAGGGATGCCAACCAGTTCGCCTCAGCGTTCCTCATGCCTCGGCCAGCGATCCTTGCGGCAGGGTTGGCACACGCCACTCTGCCGACGCTGGTCACGCGGAAGGCCGAATGGAAGGTGTCGGTCGTCGCCCTGATCTACCGGCTACACGCCCTCGGCATCTTGACCGACTGGCAGTACCGGAGCCTCTACATCGCGGCATCGAAGAAGGGGTACCGCTCCCAAGAGCCTCGTCCGGCGCAGCGGGAGACCTCTCAGGTTCTCGACAAGGTGCTCGACTACCTCCGTGCTCAGGGCATCACGCGTCGCGATGTTGCACGTTCGCTTCATCTGGAGGTCGAGGACTTCGACCGCCTCGTGTTCGGCCTGGTCATGCTCGCCCAGGACGGCGGAAGCCCGTCAGGGCCCTCGTCTTCAGGAGCGCGCCCCCACCTGCGGGTCGTCGAGTAGCGCGTGTCCCCTCCTTCGGTCCGCGACCGCGTTGGTAGCCCGACGGCAATGCGCGAGCCGCCGCTGTTCTGCGAGGGGCACCGGTGACTGACCACCTGAGGTTCCAGAAGGGCCAGCTGTTCCACATGACCTTGATCGA
>CAYSCB010000175.1:0-6594 GCA_964429335.1 uncultured Aquihabitans sp. | reverse complement strand
CTGCGTGACGGTTCCGCTGCCATTGGCGTTGGTGGCCGTGAGCGTCACCGAGAACGTCCCCGCCGTCACATACGTGTGGACAGGGTTCTGATCCGTCGACGTACCCCCGTCACCGAAGCTCCACGACCACGACGTAGGACCATTGCTCGACGTATCAGTGAACGCAACCTGCAACGGCGCCACACCACTCGACGGCAACGCCGTGAACGACGCGACAGGGGCTGCCCTACCAGGCATGTCAAACACGTACACCGCGTACTTGAGCGGGTCATTGCGGTCACGGCTGTCGTAGCCATCCAGCACGTAGAGTTGATCGTGGATGATCTCGACACCGCGGGCGTCCTGGATCCCGAACGGCTTGAGGTCCACGCTCCAGGTCGGCTCGATCGACCTCGTGGTCCAATCGACCCTGTACAGACGTGCCGACTTCGCAACCACGAACAGCTCACTGCCGTCCGCGCTGAAACTCATCCCATAGATCCCACCGAGCTGCCGAACGTGGAAGACAGCGCCAACGCTGTTGGTCGAGTAGTCATACGAGCGGAGGTCGCTGTTGACGCCCACGTAGAGCTTGCCGTCCCTGGCCGCCCAAGCGGCACCCGTGAAGTCACTCCCATCTGGCAACGGTTGGAAGGACTCAACCGCGAACTTCCCGTTGGTGCCGCGGCGCAGCCGGTAGGCAGTCGGGAGTTCTGCGCTCGTGCAGCACTTGCCCGAAAAGGCGTACAACGTGTCGGTGTCAGGATCGTAGGCCATGGCCTCCAGATCGCCCGCCCGGTTCTCCCCCGCTGTCGCCGTCCCGCCCAACTGAACAGCGTTCTGGAAGTCCGAATTGCTGATGACGGACTTGAGCGCGCCCGTGGTGGGGTTCACCTCGTAGGCTCGACCCGAAACGTCTTCTATCAGCCAGAGAGAATCATCTGACGGCACGAATGCGCTGCCCTCGCCGTCCTTCATGCGGGTCGTGGTGCCCACGAAGGGATTCGTCTGGATCGTTCGAGCCAGTGTGAGAGTCACGACATCGGCGCCGGCTACTTGGGGAAGGATGGCCAACACGGACGCCACGAGGGCGCCGACCAACAGAGCACAACGCACCCAGGCTGATTTCACGACCGCCCTCCCTCCGGCCAGAGCCCAGCACTGGCCAAGGCCATGCTGACAGCTCGGTTCATTGTGGGTCAAGTGATGGAACCCACGCTTTCTCCGATGCCTGTTCCACGTGCCGCCCGGCCCGCGGCCCGCTTCGCACGGAGCCGTGCCCCACGGCACCACTCGACCGGATCGAAGTCCGCGGGATCGGCTGGGACATCGGCCGGGTCACCGAGCGCTGTGCCCAGGACCATCTCGACGAGCAGCGGCCGTCCCAGGATCTCCCCTGCGCAGTTCACCCCGCCGACCATCGCTCCGGCCACCCCGTGGCCCGACACGGTGTTGGCTCCGACGATCCACAGCCCCTCGATCTCGGTGCGGTACGCCGGTCGGTGCATGCCGGACTGCTCCGGGGAGTGCACGTACCCGTAGCTGGTCCCACCCGTGGAGCGGGTGTAGCGCTCGTGGGTCACCGGCGTCGCGGTCTCCATGAACACGATGTGGTCGCGCAGCGAGCCGGCACCGAGCTGGCCGTCGAGCACGCGATCACCCGCATCGAGCAACGCCTCGCTGATCGCCTGCTTGCGCTCGAGGTATCCCTGGTTCCGTCGGTAGCGCCCGCCGTCGGCCGGGGACACCTCGACACCCCACCAGTCGAGTCCCCGCGGTGCGAGCGTCATGATCTGCAGGTTCGTCTGGCCGCTCGGACAGAGATGGGGGTTGTCCGGATCCTTCCGCGATGCCATCGCGACGTAGGCGAAGACGCCGGTCTCCGGATCGATCTCGCCACGGTCGAGACCCGCGTACATCTCCTCGGATTCGTAGGTGGGGAAGACGAAGTAGTTGGTGTTCGGCCCGTCGGTCAGGTCGACGTCGAGGACGAGGTACACGCAGATCAACCCGAGCGTCATCGTCGCCTCCCGCGTCCAGCGGACCGTCGCCGGGTCCCAGTGCTCCTCACCGACGAGGCCGAACACGGTGCGGGTGTGATCCGCGTTGGACACGACGAGGTCAGCTCCGATCGTCGTCCCGTCCTCGAGCTCGACGCCCACTGCTCGGCCTCCCTCGACGACGATCCGCCGCACCGGTGTGAGGGTGCGGACCTCGCCACCGTGGGCCTCGATCACCTGCACGAGCCGGGCGGGGATCATCTGCCCACCACCCTCCGGGTAGTACGCCCCACGCATGTAGTGGTCGATGATGCCGGCGTGCATCGCGATCGCTGTCTGCGACGGCGCGCCCGCGTACAGCCCCGACCAGTGGTCGAGCACCGCTCGGGCCCGTTGCGACAGCTCCCCCTCGGCGAACAGCTCCGAGAGCGGTCGGAACGCCCACTCGTCGAACGTCGGCGTGTCCACGCCGGGGATGGCACGGGAGCGGCCTTCCTCGGCGACGGTGCGCAACGTCGCCACGACGCGCTCGATCCCCGCTCGCTCGTCGGGGAACGCCTCGACGAGCCGCTCCTGGTAGCGGTCCCATCCAGCGGGAACGACGAAGGTCAGGTCAGGGAACTCGAGGGTGTCGAACCCGTCGGGGTCCAGCGGCCGGAACACGATCCGGTCACCGACACCGAGGCTCGCGAAGATCGACGGGAACAACCCGCCGGGGCCGCAGTCGCCGATGTAGTGCACGCCGACGTCGAACTCGTAGTCGTCGCGCCGGTCACCCTCGACCTTGTGGTTGCGCCGGAACACCTGGGTATTGCCGCCGGCGAGGTCGTGTGCCTCCAGCACGAGCACACGTCGTCCGGCCGATGCCAGGCACGCCGCTGCGGTGAGTCCACCCGGACCCGAACCGACCACGACCACGTCCCAGGACTCGGAGGGATCCCGATCCATGTGCACCTCCCGACGGTGTTGGCGACGACATCATGACCTGATGGGAGGAGATGCGCATCGGATCCCGGGGACCCTTGCCGGTGTCGTACCCGGGCCGTACCCTGACACGAGCTTCCCCCGCCACGTCATGCGGCCGCGAGCCGATGACCGACAGAGGAAGTCACATGGGACTCACCGAACGCAGCAGATCTGCCCTCTACCAGGGCCTGAGCAGCATCGTCGACGAAGCAGCCGTGGAGGAGATGTTGTCGTACTTCCCCGCTCGGGACATCGATGAACCGGTCACCACCAACCATCTCCGCGTCGAGATGTCCGGCCTGCGGACCGAGCTCCACGTCGAGATGGCCGGCCTGCGGACCGAGCTCCGCGACGAGATCGCAGAGCTCCGCACCGAGGTCAAAGGCGAGATCGCAGAGCTCCGCACCGAGGTCAAAGGCGAGATCGCAGAGCTCCGCACCGAGGTCGCCACTGAGCTCAACGACAAGATCACCGGCCTCCGTAGCGATCTCAAGGCCGACATGACCGAGCTCGAACTCCGGATGAACGACCGCCTGGACGACAAGTTCAGGTCGATGTTCGCGCTGACGATCGGGGCGAACGTCGCCACCGTGGTCACGATCGCCATGGTGATCTTCGCCGCCATCCGACTCTGAACGCGCACGCGTTCGGCAAGCGGAGGAGCACGACCGCCTTCCACAAACAGACAGTCTTGACTGTTTGTTGAATTCATCCGATGATCGAGCACGTGACCGCGACCCGCGTCTCGCAGGAGGAACGCAGCCGTGCCATGCGGTTGCGGCTGCTCGATGCAGCGGTCGACTGCCTGATCGAACGCGGGTACGCCGGGACCTCCACGACGCTCGTGTCCGAGCGCGCCGGCGTGTCACGGGGCGCGCAACTGCACCACTTCCCCTCCAAGGCCGCCCTGCTCGTGGCTGCGGTGGAGCACGTCGCCCAGACGCGTGCCGAGGAGCTGACCGCGGCGGCCGCTGCCACACCACCGGATGACCGACGCCGGGTGCTGCGCATGCTCGCCGACCACGTGACCTCACCCGTGTTCGACGCTGCCCTGGAGCTGTGGGTCGCTGCCCGCACGGACGCTGAGCTGCGTGCGGCGGTCGCCCCGCTCGAGCGTCGGATCGGGCGCCAGACCCACGTGCTGGCCGTCACAGCGCTACGGGCCGACGAGACGGTGCCCGGCACCCGCGAGCTGATCGAGGCGACCCTGGACCTGATCCGTGGTCTGGGCCTGGCCCGCGCTCTCAGCGACGACACCCGTCGCCGAAACCGGGTGCTCGACCGCTGGGCTGCCGTCCTCGACCACGAGCTCGGTCCTGCGACCGATCGGGAGGAACCATGAGCCTGCTGGACGACGTGCTCGCTGACCTCACCGCCGAGGGCGACCGGATCGAAGGGTGGGTCGCACCACTCGGCGACGAGCAGTGGCACGCACCCACCCCCGCTGCCGGCTGGGATGTGGCGACCACGATCGGTCATCTCGCCTGGACCGACGAAGTGGTGGTCGTCGCCGTCGAGGATCCGCAAGCGTGGGAGCAGCTCCTGGAACAGGCGATCGGTGACCCGGAGCACTTCGTCGACGTCAACGCCGCCGCGGCCGCCGCGGCCACTCCCGCCCGGCTCCTCGAACGGTGGCGCCGTGCACGCGGTCGGGTCGTCGACGCGCTGCGATCACATCCAGAAGGCGAGAAGGTGCCGTGGTTCGGGCCGCCGATGTCACCGACGTCGATGGCGACCGCGCGGTTCATGGAGACCTGGGCACACGGCCTCGACGTCGCCGACGCACTCGGCATCGCCGCGGAGCCCACCGACCGCATCCGTCACGTCGCACATCTCGGCGTCCGCACCCGCGACTACGCGTTCGCCACCCACGGGCTCGACGCACCGGCCGACGCGTTCCGCATCGAGCTGCGCTCACCGTCAGGCGAGCTGTGGGAGTGGGGACCCGCTGACGCTACGCAGTCCGTGACCGGATCCGCGTACGACTTCTGCCTGCTCGTCACCCACCGTCGCCACCGAGACGACCTGGACCTGGTCGCGGCCGGCGGCGACGCGGACCGGTGGTTGGACATCGCCCAGGCGTTCGCCGGCCCACCCGGGACCGGACGGACCCCGACGAAGGGACCGACCCCATGAGCACGTCCAACCGGGCGACCGAGCCGTTGATCGTCGCCAACTGCTCCGGGTTCTACGGCGACCGTCTGTCGGCCATGCGGGAGATGCTCGACGGCGGCCCCGTCGAAGTGATCACCGGCGACTACCTGGCCGAGCTCACCATGTTGATCCTGGGCAAGGACCAGCTCCGTGACCCGACCCTCGGCTACGCCCGCACGTTCGTCTCCCAGATCGAGGACTGCCTGGGCGACGCGATCGAACGCGGGGTGCGGATCGTGTCCAACGCCGGCGGGCTCAACCCCCTCGGACTCGCCGAGCGCATCCGTGAGGTGGCCACCGGCCTGGGCCTGTCGCCGGTGATCGGCGTCGTCGACGGCGACGACCTGGCTCCCCGCGCCGCCGAGCTGGGCTTCGTGGGGGCGCTGACCGCGAACGCCTACCTGGGTGGCTTCGGCATCGCCAAGGCGCTCTCCGCCGGCGCCGACGTGGTGGTGACCGGCCGGGTCACCGACGCGTCGGTGGTGGTCGGCCCCGGCATCTGGCGCTTCGGGTGGGGTCCCGACGACCTGGACGCGCTCGCCGGAGCCGTCGTCGCAGGTCACGTCATCGAGTGCGGCACCCACGCCACCGGCGGCAACTTCTCCGGGTTCATGGACCTGCCCCGCGACGCCCGCCCACTCGGCTTCCCGATCGCCGAGCTGCACGCGGACGGATCGAGCGTCATCACGAAGCACCCCGGCACCGGTGGCACGGTCACGATCGACACCGTCACCGCTCAGCTCATGTACGAGATCCAGGGACCCGTCTACGACAACCCCGACGTGCGCACGGACCTGCGCAGCATCACCCTGTCCGGCGACGGTCCCGACCGTGTACGCATCTCGGGTGTCACCGGCTCGGCACCTCCCGAACAGCTCAAGGTCGCCACCAACACCCTCGGTGGACACCGCAACCAGATGGAGTTCGTGCTCGTCGGCCTCGACCTCGACGCCAAGGAGGCGTGGCTGCGCGTCCAGATGGACGCCGCGCTCGCCGAGCGTCGGCCCGCCGAGGTGGTGTGGACCCGCGGTCCCGACCCGGCCCCCGACGCCGAGACCGAGGAGGGCGCCGCCCGGCGGGTGCGCTGCGTGGTCAAGGACCCCTCGCCCGACGTCGTCGGCAAGTCGTTCACCGCGGCTGGCATCGAGCTGGCCCTGGCGTCGTATCCGGGCTTCACGCTGACCGCTCCGCCCGGCAAGCCGTCGCCGTTCGGGGTGTACCGACCCGCCTACGTCGACCGGGACCGGGTGCACGAACGGGTACGGGTCGACGGCGTCGAGCTGGAGGACGGAGTCGAGCTGGAGGAGGAGCAGGGATGAGCACCGCACGGGTTCCACTGGGCACGTTCGTCCACGCCCGCTCCGGCGACAAGGGCGGCAACGCCAACATCGGGCTGTGGGTCCGTCAGGACCCCACCGGCTCCGAGGACCCGGCGCGCCGATCGGCCCGCATCGACTGGCTCCTCGGCTTCGTCACCACCGAACGGGTCCGCGAG
>CAYSCB010000174.1:0-6601 GCA_964429335.1 uncultured Aquihabitans sp. | reverse complement strand
CCCGTCGTGGTCCGGTGTGAACAGCACCATCTCGCAGCGGTCGTCGTCCATCGAGGGCCAGCGGTTCACGAACCAGCGGACGTCGTAGGGCTCGGGCGCCTCGAGTCCGCCGACGCAGAAGGGGCAGTCCGTCGACGGCCGGTTCGGACGGGACTGGCGGCTCCCGACCACGTAGGTCGTGGAGCGCGTCAGCTCGTCGAGGCGGGGTCGGCTCACGACTCGCCGAGTTGACGGATCGCGGCTGCGAGGTGCTCCAGCGCGTCGAGCTCGAACGGTGCCCGCAACGCCAGGTTGATCTGCACGGCGCCAGCTTCGACGTAGCGGCCGATCGCGTCGACCATCTCGTCGGTCGAACCCATCAGCACACCTGGTCGGACGAACTCGGCGATGTCGCCGAACTGACGGTGCAGGGATTGGTCGTCGGGAGCGCAGCCGACGTTGACCGAGCAACGCACCTCGGCGGGATCACGGCCGATGTCGGCGCAGTACCCGGCGAGCACGTCACGCTTGCGGGCGTAGTCGTCGGGTCCGATGAACGGGACGTTCCACCCGTCGGCGAGCTCTGCGACGATCCGCAACGTGCGCTGTTCGCCGCCACCACCGATCCAGATCGGCACCTCGGACTGGACCGGTCGTGGATCGACGACCGCGTCGGTGAGGGTGAAGAACTCGCCGTCGAAGCTGAACGACTCCTTCCGGAGCAGACCCCGGAGACAGCGCACGAACTCGTCCATGAGATCGAGTCGTCGGCCAGCGGACGGGAACGGGATGCCGTAGGCCCGGTACTCGTCGCCGAGCCAGCCGGCGCCGACGCCGACGTCCGCTCGTCCACGGGAGAGCCGGTCGATGCCGGCGATCGCGTTCGCCAGGACGCCGGGATGGCGGTAGCCGGCGCAGTACACCAGCGAGCCGCAGCGCACCCGCTCGGTGTCCATCGCGAGCGCTGTGTGCGCCACGACCGCGTCGAGGCAGTTCGTGGAGCGACCGTCGGCGGCGTAGAAGTGGTCCCAGATCGAGATCCAGTCGAACGGGAGCTGCTCGATGCGTCGCCACAGGGCCCGGAGCTCATCGACGGTGGTGTTGGCCGGCCCGGTGTGGACCCCGAACGTCACGCTCACGGCGAGAATCGTACGCCACCCCGGCTGCCCGCTTCCCGTTCCCTCCCCGTTCCCTCCCCGTTCCCTCCCCGTTCTGTTGTGCAGAACCAGAAGGATCCTTCTGGTTCTGCACAACAGAACGGGTGTGCACGGGGTCCTACGCTGCGGCGGTGACCATCCGTGTCGGGTTCCTCGGCGCCGGCCTCATCGCCGCGTACCACGCCATCCAGCTCAACGTTTCCCGTGACGCCGCGGCGATCCCCGGCTCGACCGGCGTCGACAACGCGATCGTGAGCGTCTACGACCCCGACCGGGAACGGGCGGCCGGACTCGCCGGCGGTCAGGGTGCGGAGGTCACGGATCGGCCCGAGGACGTCGTCGCGGCGTCCGACGCCGTGTTCGTCTGCACCTGGACCTCCGAGCACCTGCCGATGGTCCGCCTCGCCGCGGAGGCCGGCGTCCCGGTGTTCTGCGAGAAGCCGCTGTCGGTCGACCTGGCCAGCTCCTGCGAGCTCGTCGAGGTCGTCCACGACGCCGGCATCGTCAACATGGTCGGGTTGGTGATGCGGACCAGCCCGACGATGCTGGTGCTGCGCGAGATGGTCAACGATCCCACCTCGGGACGGGTGATGAACGTCGTGTTCCGCGACGACCAGTACATCCCGGTCCAGGGTTGGTACGCGTCGAGCTGGCGTGGCGACACGGCGCTCGCCGGATCCGGTGCGCTGCTCGAGCACTCCATCCACGACCTCGACCTGCTCGAGTGGCTGTTCGGGCCCATCGGCTCGGTCGCCGCGCACCAGTCGTTCTTCCACGGCATCGCCGGCATCGAGGACTCGGTGAGCGCGCTCGTCAAGTTCACGAGCGGGGCGACCGGGAGTCTCGCCTCGGTCTGGCACGACGTGCTGACGCGCCCGAGCCAGCGTCGCATGGAGGTGTTCTGCGAACGGGCGACGATCACCCTCGATGCCGACGACGTGGGCCCCGTCACGCGCCAGACCTCCGACGGTGAGGAGGTGATCGGCGGCCACGAGGACCTCGTCGCCTGGCTCACCGCCCGTGGCATCCCCACGACGAGCTCCGAGGATGACTTCCTCGCAGCGGTCCGCACCGCGATGGGAGGCGGCGTCGCACCGCGACTGCACCCCGATGTCGACGACGCGCTCCGCGCCCACGTGCTCGCCGATACCGCCTACCGCTCAGCGGTCGCCGACGGCGCGCCCGTGGCGAGCCCGTTCACGCCGTCTCGATGAGCACCCCGGTGTCCGGAGCCCGCCGGCTCGGCGTGCGGGAGGCGTTGGTCGACGGCGAGTGGGTCGCCGGCGACGTGGAGATCGGATCTGACGGCACCGTCGCGGCCGTCGGCGTGGGCGCCGGCCGGTCGGGTTCGGTCGGCACCGACGTCGCGGTCCCGGGCCTGGTCGACCTCCAGGTCAACGGATTCGGCGGCGTCGACCTGCGACACGCCGATGCGGAGGGATACCGGGTCGCGGGCGAGTCGCTCGCTGCGCACGGCGCGACCGCGGTGCAGCCGACGTTCTTCGGGCTCTCTGTCGAGGGGTACCGCACCGCTCTCGAGGTCCTCGCCGAGGTCCGTTCGGATCAGCGGCAGTCGCTGGACCGAGGCGGGCTGCGAGGGTGCCGGTTCCTCCGAGCCCACCTCGAGGGGCCGTTCCTCAACGCCCGGTTCAAGGGAGCACATGACGAGCGGACCTTCCTCGACCCGTCGATCGAGGTGGCCGACACGCTGCTGCGAACCGGGGAGGTCGGCTTCGTGACGCTGGCCCCTGAGCTGCCGGGCGGACCCGACCTCGTTCGGCACCTCGCTGCGCGCGGGGTCGTCGTCAGCATCGGCCACAGCGATGCTGACGACATCTGCACCCGGGTCGCGGTCGAGGCCGGGGCGCGCCACCTCACGCACTGCTGGAACGCGCACCGCCGCCTCACCTCACGTGACCCGGGCCCGGCAGCGGTCGCCCTGGCCCGGTCCGAGCTGGTCGTCGGGCTGATCGCCGACGGGGTCCACGTGGCCGACGAGGTCGTCCGTCTGACCCTCGGAGCGGCCCGCGGGCGGGTGGCGGCCACGACCGATGCCATCGCTCCGGCCGGCCTCGACGATCCGGATCGTTGGACCGAGGCGGGGGACCTCCCGGTCACCGTGCGCGACGGGCGGGCCACCCTTCCCGACGGGACCCTGGCCGGGAGCGTGGCCACCCCGATCGGGGTGCTCCGCCAGCTGCTGCGGGTGGGCCTCGACCTCGCATCGGCAGTCGACGCGTGCGGCGGTGTACAGCGACGTCTGCTCGGTCTCGACGACGTACGGGTCCGACCTGGTGACGTCGCTGACCTCGTCGTGCTCGACGACACGATGTCGGTCCGTCGCACGCTCGTCGCCGGCCACGAGGTCCATCGCTCGTAGCCGCCGGTCGCCCGGAGCCCGCTGTTCGCGTGTGAGATCGACGTGCCATGCGCCGTTCCCACACGCGGAGCCCGGGGTCGACGCGGCGGCGGTTTGACCCGCCGGTCGGCCCCGGGAACACTCCTGCGGACGACCGAGTCCGATCACCGAGGGGGAAATGCGCATGGGACCGCTGAACGGGATCAGGATCATCGAGGTCGCCGGGATCGGCCCGGGTCCGTTCACCGCGATGATGCTGGCCGACATGGGTGCGGACGTGATCCGTGTGGATCGCACATCGAACGCCTACGGGGGTGACCACAGCGTCCCTCCTTCCGACGTGCTGAACCGCGGCCGACGATCGATCGCGGTGGACCTGAAGTCACCGGAGGGCATCGCCGTGCTGCTCGATCTCGTCGCAGGCGCCGACGGGCTCATCGAGGGGTTCCGTCCCGGCGTCACCGAACGGCTCGGGTTCGGTCCGGAGACGTGCGCCGACCGCAATCCCAAGCTGGTGTACGGCCGCATGACCGGCTGGGGTCAGGACGGTCCGTACGCGCCGACCGCCGGCCACGACATCAACTACATCGCCCTGGCCGGGGTGCTCGCCCACCTCGGCCGGGCCGACGACAAGCCGACACCGCCGATCAACCTGGTCGGTGACTTCGGCGGTGGTGGGATGCTGCTGGCGTTCGGGATGGTGTGCGCCCTGCTCGAAGCGCAGCGCTCCGGCCAGGGCCAGGTGGTCGACGCCGCCATGGTCGACGGCGCAGCGACGCTCATGACGATGATGTGGGCCTTCACCGCGATGGGCATCTGGTCCGAGGAACGAGGGAGCAACCTCCTCGACACCGATGCCCACTTCTACGACACCTACGAGTGCTCCGACGGGCGCTACGTCTCGATCGGGTCGATCGAGCCGCAGTTCTACGCCCAGCTCGTGGAGCTCACCGGGCTCGAGAAGGCGTACGCCGATCGCGGTGAACGCGTTCCCGGACAGATGGACCGCAACGCGTGGGCGGGGCTGAAGGCGACGCTGACGGAGATCTTCCTGACGAAGACGCGCGACGAGTGGTGCGGGATCATGGAAGGTACCGACGTGTGCTTCGCTCCGGTGCTCACGATGAGCGAGGCGAGTCGCCACCCTCACAACGTCGCCCGATCCACCTTCGTCGAGGTCGCAGGTGTCCCCCAGCCGGCACCGGCGCCCCGGTTCAGCCGGACGACCGCCGAGATCCAGCGACCACCGGCGCACGCCGGCCAGCACACCGACGAGGTGCTGACGGACTGGCTCGGACTCGACGAGGCCGCGATCGCCGGGCTCCGTGCCGCCGGCGCGGTCGCCGGCTGAAGGGTGACCGGGATGGGAACGGTCGTCTGCTTCCACGCACACCCCGACGACGAGTGCATCCAGACCGGCGGCACGATGGCGCTCGCCGCGGGGGAGGGCCATCGTGTGGTGCTCGTGACCGCGACCCGGGGTGAGCACGGCGAGATCGTGCCCGGAGTGCTCGACGAGGGCGAGGAGCTGTGGCACCGGCGCGTGGCCGAGACCCACGAGTCCGCCCGGGTCCTGGGCGCCCAGCGGGTGGAGTTCCTCGGATATGTCGACTCCGGGATGATGGGGACACCCGGCAACCACGATCCGTACACGTTCTGGTCAGCGGACGTGGAACATGCGGCGGACCGCCTGGCGGCGATCCTCCGGGAGGAGGAGGCGGACGTCCTGACGATCTACGACGACCACGGGGGCTACGGCCATCCCGACCACATCCAGGTCCACAGAGTGGGCCGCCGGGCGGCCGAGATCGCAGGGACGCCGATCGTGCTGCAGGCGACGATGAACCGTGACCGGATCCTCGCCGGGATCGCCGAGGCCCGGGCGGCCGAGGCGGTCGGCGGCGTGGGCGGCGAGAGCGGTGCCGCGTCGGTGCCCGATTTCGAGATCCCCGACGAGTTCGGTGAACCGGAAGCCCGGATCACACATGCCATCGACGTGACCGAGCACCTGGGAGCCAAGCGGTCGGCGATGGCGTCGCATCGGAGTCAGATCGCGCCCGACTCCTGGTTCCTGACGATGACGGATGATCAGTACGCGCTCGCGTTCGGCACGGAGTGGTTCATCCGGATCGGCCGGCCCCGAGCGGAGAGCGCACCGTTCACGACAGCGATCTGGGACTGACTGCGGCGATCTGGGACTGACTGCGGTCGGCCGTCGGCGTCAGGCGACGCCGGTCGTGTCGACTCAGCGCTTCGGCAGGAGGGCTCCGGTTGCTCCGGGGCTCGCTCCGGCCCAGGCGGCGACGAACGCTTCGAGCTCGTCGACCTCGGTGGTGCACGGCTCGCAGGGGTCGCCGAGCGGTCCGTAGCCCTCCGCGTAGGCGTCTGCGCCGGGCAGGGACAGCCGGCCGGCCTCGTAGAGCTCGGCGAACGAGATCGGTGGCAGGTATTCGTGGTTGCTGGCGGACATCCTGACCTCCTCTGGTCGTGCACCTCACGGTGCGATCGCCCACGATCGGAGCGGGCACAGCATCTGACACGGTCGACCCTACCGTCCGTGGCTCCGACATCGTCTGATTTCCTCCCGGAGCGACGACGTCGATGATGAGCTTCTCAGGCTGTCAGGCGCCGCTCTCCCTGCCCGGCGAGCAGGTCCGGGCGAGAATCCGGGTTCGTCGCGACCGTGTCCTAATGTCCGGCCGATGTTCGCGACGGTGCTCGACTTCCACAAGGAGTGGGCGTGGATGGTCATCCTCGGCAACGCCTTGGGTGGGATCTGGTCCCTCGGCGCTCACTGGATCCCTGCGCTGCGGGTCAGGGCGCTGTGGTGGTTCGTGATCTTCGTCGAGGCGACGATCTTCGTGCAGGTGATCCTCGGTGTGATCATGGTCGCCGGCCAGGGGATCCATGCGCCGAAGTTCCACATGTTCTACGGGTTCGTGGCGATCATCTCGGTCGCCATCCTCTACAGCTACCGGAACCAGATGAAGGCACAGCAGTACCTGCTGTACGGCTTCGGCGGCCTGTTCCTCATGGGCCTCGGCATCAGGGCGATGCTCGTCGGCTGAGCGGTCCGCGGCGGAACGCCGGTCGGGGGTCAGCTGCT
>CAYSCB010000173.1:0-6614 GCA_964429335.1 uncultured Aquihabitans sp. | reverse complement strand
AGGACAGCCCTGGCAACCGACGATGGTACAGGTTCGGTCTGCCTCAGGCCGATCCGACGAGCTGCTCCGACAGGTCCCACAACCGTGCAGCGGCGACGGGGTCGCGCGCCCATGACCGGACGCCGTGGGTGGCATCGGGGTCGTCGACCGGATCCGCGACACCGCAGTTCTCCAGGTAGGCACCGCCGTGTGCGTCGAGCTCGGCGGCCGTCGCTGCCCACACGGTCGTGGCGGCTCCCTGGGGCACCGACTTGAAGATCGCCTGGCCGCCCTCTGCAGCATCCGAACCGGTGCGACGCACGGACGCCAGGTACTCGAAGTCCTTGGCCTGCATGTGGCGTCCGAGGTCGGTGGCGATCATGCCGGGATGCACCGAGAAGGCGTGGATGCGCTCGGCGGCCCAGCGCCGGTCCAGTTCGAGGGCGAACAGCGCGTTGGCGGTCTTCGACTGCCCGTAGGCCGTCCAGTTGAAGTACTCCTCGACATGCCCCCAGTTCGGGTCATCCCAGCGGATCCCGCTCAGCCGGTGCCCGCCGGAGGAGAGCACGACGACCCGTGCCGAACCGTGCTCGGCAGCTGCCGCAGCGAGCGGATCGTGCAGCAGCGTCGTGAACACGAAGTGGCCCAGGTGGTTCGTGCCGAACTGGGTCTCGAAGCCGTCGACGGTCCGCCCGAAGGGGCAGGCCATGACGCCGGCGTTGTCGATCAGCAGGTCGATGACGGGGTGCCGTGCGGCAACTGCGCCGGCAGCGGCCCGCACCGAGGCGAGGTCCGCCAGGTCGACCACGACGACATCGACCGATGCTCCCGGCACCTCACCGCGGAGATGCTCGACGGCCTGTTGCAGCTTCGCCTCGTCCCGCGCTGCGAGCACCACCGAGGCGCTGTGCGCCGCAAGTGCCCGGGCGGTCTCCAACCCCAGGCCACCCGAGGACCCGGTGACCACCGCGGTCAGCCCGGTCAGGTCCACGCCGTCGAGGACCTCGTCGGTGGTGCTCTGTGCTCCGAACATGCGTGCTCCGAACTTGTTCGGTCCCGAGGAACCCGTCAGCCGCCGCGCAGCCAGTGCTTCAGGTCCTCGAGCACTGCGATCGGTCCCGGGTCGACGCCTGAGCGCAGCGCCAGGTGCAGCGTGACGAGATCGCCCTGCATGACGAGGTCCATCAGCTGGGCCAACGGCCCGTCTCCCTCGGCACGGACCGTGTGCACATCCGCGACGACCTCGTCGCAGGAGGAGATCACGAAGTCGAACCGCCGCGACACGTGCGGGTGCTCGAAGTCGTGGCGCAACAGCAGCAACGAGAACACCTGTCGCGTGACGTCACCGTGCTGGGCCCAGCCGGCCAGCTCGTTGTGGGTCAGCTCCGGGATCCGGTTGCAGAACGCCGGGACCTTGGGGTTCTCGTTGAACTGACCCTTCCAACGCCACGCCGCGACCTCACCGATCGGACCGCCGCCGTAGACGAGCGGAAGCGTCCCGCCGATGCGCGCAGCGAGACGCTCGGCGTCGTTGCCCGGTTGGTGCAGCTGCTCACGACGACGACGCAACTGGGTCACCGTGGCATCGATCTGCGCCGTCACGCCATCGACCAACCCGAGGCGCTCGAGGACCACCAGCAGCGGGATCGACACCGCTCCGATCGCGGCCCGCGGCATCGGGATCGTGTCGTCGACGCCGATCAGCGGAACACCCCACTCACCGGCCAGGCGGGACAGCTCGCCGCCCGCCGAGACGACCACGATCCTCGCGCCCGCCGATCGGGCCCGACCGACAGCCTCGATGGTCTCCTCGGTGTTGCCGGAGGCGGACACAGCGAACACGAGCGTGTCTGGCCCGACGAACGTCGGGCACTCGTAGTGCTTCGACACCAGGATCGGCACGCGACACACCGGTCCCCCGATCGCAGCACAGACGTCACCGCCGATGCCGCTGCCGCCCATACCCAACACGACGACGCTGGTCACCCCCGCACCTGACGGGAGGCCGTCGACCGCGCCGGCCGCTGCGGCGGCGGCGTCGACCTGCTCGGGCAGCCCGAACGCGGCACCGACCATGTCCAGCGAGTCCAGCACGTCCCTGTCGACCACCGGGGGTCCCGTCAGACCGCGAACGTCGGCTCGACGCCGTCCGCCTCGGCCTTCGTCAGGAGCCGCTGGTGCTCTTCGTCGGAGACCGACTCGGCCTCGTCGATCAGCATCACCGGGATGCCGTCACGCACCTCGTAGCGACGGTGCAGACGCGGGTTGTACAGCGACTTCTCGTCAGCGAAGTACAGCAGCGGCCCCTTGTCCTCGGGGCAGGCGAGGATCTCGAGCAGGCGGGGGTCGAGTCGTTCGTCGGTCGTCATGGTGGGGTCCTTGGGGATCAGCCGGCCATCACGGCCCGGACCTCGTCGACACGCTGGGCGCATGTCGCAGGGTCGGGGGCCTCGAGGTTCAGGCGGAGGAGCGGTTCGGTGTTGGACGGCCGGAGGTTGAACCACCAGTCGCCGCCGTCGACGGTGAGTCCGTCGAGGCGGTCCTGGGGCAACGCGGCGAAGTGCTCGGCGACGTGCTCGATCACTGCAGCAGGATCGGCGACACGGGTGTTGATCTCGCCGGAGTCCGCGTAGCGTTCGAACGGTGCACGCAGCTCCGACAGCGTCTTGCCGGAGACCGACAGCTGTTCGAGCACGACGAGCGCCGCGATGAGCCCCGAGTCGGCCCGGTAGTTCTCACGGAAGTAGTAGTGCGCCGAGTGCTCGCCGCCGAAGATCGCACCGGTCTCGGCCATCACCTGCTTGATGAACGAGTGGCCGACGCGCGTCCGCACCGGGGTGCCGCCGTGCTCTCGCACGACCTCCGGGACCGTCCGCGAGCAGATCAGGTTGTGGATGATCGTCTCCCCGGGGTGCTTGTCGAGGATTCCGGCGGCGATGATCGCCGTGGTCGTCGATCCGGAGAGCCCATGGCCCTTCTCGTCGACGAGGAACACCCGATCCGCGTCCCCGTCGAACGCGAGGCCGACATCCGCGCCGGTCTCGACCACACGGTGGCGCAGCGCCTCGGTGTTCGCCGGTTGGATCGGATCGGCCGGATGGTTGGGGAACGTGCCGTCGAGCTCGCCGTACATGACCTCGAGCTCGAACGGCAACGCCGAGAAGACCGCCGGCACGACGAGCCCTCCCATGCCGTTCGCCGTGTCGGCCACGACCTTCAGAGGCCGCAGCGAGCCGACGTCGACGAAGGAGCGAACGTGGTCAGCGAACGCCTCGAGCACGTCGGTGTGGCTCAGTGAGCCCTCGGCCGACGCCGGTTCCACCGCCCCGGCGAGCGACGACGCAGCGACCTCGCGGATGCGGCCGAGGCCGGTGTCCTCGCCGACGGGCCGTGCTCCGGCCAGGCAGAACTTGACGCCGTTGTACTGCGCCGGGTTGTGCGAGGCGGTGAACATGACCCCCGGTGCGTCCATCGAGCCGGAAGCGAAGTAGAGGAGGTCCGTCGAGCCGAGCCCGAGGTCGACGACGTCGAGGCCCTGGGAGCGGACGCCGTCGGCGAACGCCGCTGCCAGCTCCACGCCGGAAGGACGCATGTCGCGTGCGACCACGACCCTGGTGGCCGAGGAACCGGTCGTGGCGGCGTCCTCGACGACGAAACGGGCGAAGCCGACGCCGATCGCACGGGCGAGGTCCGCGTCGAGCTGGTCCGGAACGGTGCCGCGCACGTCGTAGGCCTTGAAGATGGCGTCGAGGACCGACATGGTCCGCAATCTATCCGGTCAGCCGCGCGCCGCCGGGAGGACGGCGTCCACATCGGTCTCGTAGTCGCCGAGCCGGGCGAACGCCCGGACCCGGAACAGGTCACGGACGAGCCGCAACGCGTCGCGGGCGACATGCACCGTCGATCGACTGGTGTTCACCACCTCGACAGGCACCTCCGTGAGGGTCAGCCGGTAGCGCTCCACCAGGTGGAACAGCTCGACGTCGAACGCGAAGCCGTCGATCCGGGTGTGGTCGAACAGCAGACGGCCGACGTCGGAGCGCATCGCCTTGAGCCCGCACTGGGTGTCGCGGTAGCGCCCGAGCAGCACGACGCCGGTCAGCACGTTGATCGCCCGTCCACCGACCTCGCGGAGGCGACCGGCGCGGACGACGGTCATGGTGGCCTCGTGCTGCCGGCTGCCCACGACGACGTCCCATCCGTCCTCGACAGCCTCGACGAACCGGAGCAGCTGCACCGGGGCGTAGGAGAGGTCCGCGTCGGTGAACGCGACGGTCCGACCAACGGCTGCGAGCACACCGGCGCGCACCGCTGCACCCTTGCCACGGTTCGGCTCCTGGCGCAGCACCCGGTCCGCGCCGGCCGCAGCGGCACGATCGGCGGTGTCGTCGTCGGAGCCGTCGTCGACGACGATCACCTCCAGCCCACCGTCAGCGGCGACAGCAGCGAGCTCGGAGCGGATCCTCGCCACGGTCGCCCCGATCCGGTCCGCCTCGCGGTAGGCGGGCACCACCACGCTGAGTCGGACGCGTCCCGCCGCCGGTGGGCGGTTCGCCGGACTGCGCTGGTCGTCGCGGACCGAGTCGTACATGAAGCGCCGGTAATTCGCCGTGCGCACCAGCAGCGCGACGAGCAGCGCCGGCACCTTGATCACGACGAGCGCGAGGCTGCGTCGTGGATCCAGCGCCGCGTCGAGCACGGTCACGACGGCCACGTCCATGATCAGGGCCACGATCGCTGCACCGGCGAAGGTCGGGGTCCGGCGGTACCACCTCACCCGTGGATCACCAGCGAAGGTCACCGTGCCGTGCAGTCCCCAGGACACGACGGTGGCGACCGCGACGGCGAGCGCGTCGGCTGCGGGGACCGGCCAACCGGCACGTTGGCGCAGGACGACGAACAGGCCGACGTCGACGACGGTCGCGACGACCCCGACGAGGACGAACCGCCGGAACAGGTTCACGTCACTCCGGCACTGGCGACTCGTCGACTCCGGCATCGGGGTCGACGTCGGGGTCGCTCGCCGGCTCCGGATCCGGCGTGTCGGTGTCCGGTGGAGCGAACGGCCGCCACGCACCGACGCGTTCGATGATCCGGGAACTGCGCGACCGCTCGTCCCACACCGCCAGCGCCACCACGCCGACCAACCCGATGACGGTCAGGATCCAACCGAGCCGGTCAACGTTCGTGGTGCCGTAGCTCACTGTCACGTGCTTGGCGGTCGGGACCACGACCATCAGGTTCGGACTCACGCGGTAGGGACCCGTCGCGCCGTCGGCCTGCCAGTTCGGGAAGAACGAGGTCCGGATCAGCACCGGCGTACCGACCCGGTCGACGTCGAAGGAGATCGAGTCGCCGTGGTTGCGAACGTTGGTCACGTGTGCCTCGGGTACCGCGACCTCCGGCGGGTGCGTGTCGTCCGGGGACACCCGTCTCCACTCCGGTGGTCCGGACGTGGCGAGCGGGACGTCCCAACGGGTCGGATCGAGGTACCACGTGACGGCCGGCCCCGCGGTCTTGGACCCGACCTCCTGACCCAGCGCCGGCTTCGCCCGCTGCTTCGCGTAGACCCACCCGTCGATGTGGTCGTCGGTACCGGTGAGCACCACCGGCTGGTACCGCAGCGGCACGACCAGGTCCGCGTCCGCGATCTCGAACACCACCCACTTGTGCTGGACGCCGTCCGCGCCGGGTGGTGGGGCGATCGACGTCAGCTCCGTGAGCCGCTGGTCCTGGCCGGCTGCGCTGATCGCCTGGTCCGAGGTGGCCAGGTAGTACTTCACGCCGAGCATCTGCAGGTGCGAGATGCCGCGGCCCATGTCGAGACCGCCGTAGGGGAGGTCACGTTGCGCCCGCGAGGGCTGGGTCGACAACTCCGACTGGTCGAGGAAGTGGAACGGCGTCGTGGACGACGCCTCGAAGTAGAGGCCCTCCATCGAACCGATGCAGCCGTCGGTGAAGTAGGGCAGGAGCATCAACGCCATCGGCGTGCCGAAGCGGTCGAGCTTCGGCTCGTACTCCCACATCGCCCGACCGCAGCCGTTGGTGCGTCCGACCTCCGCCATCGTGTCGACGATCGCCCGGAACTCCGGATACGCGTCCCGGGACTCGAGCCCCTGGTAGTTGTACTTGGCCCACCCTGCGGACGGGTTCAACTTGTGCCACGTGAGACCCATCCAGTGGTAGGTGCCATCTGCGGAGGCCGAACCGCCGGGCAGCACGCGCAGGGCGCCGCCGATCACGACGGCCACGACGACGGTGACGACCGCCATGCCTGCGATGCCCACTCCCACCGGTTCGGCTCGCCGGTCAAGCAACGCCGCCGCGACCAGCACGACGGAGCGGACGACCAACGCGACCGCGATCGCGGCGAGCAGGTAGAGACCCAGGTAGTAGAAGGGCAGGATCCGGGCGTTCCACAGCCGCCACTGCGGTGCGTAGCGGAACGCCCACGCCATCGCCACCACGACGAGGGTCAGGTACCAGCCGAAGCGCTGGCGGTACAGGACCGACAACAGGGCACCGAGCGCAGCCAGCACGAACACGACGTCGCGGTACGGCATGTCGAACTGCGCCGTCTGGGGCCAGAGGTAGTCCGCGTAGCGCGTGTACTTCTCCCAGCCCATGTCGTTCAT
>CAYSCB010000172.1:0-6638 GCA_964429335.1 uncultured Aquihabitans sp. | reverse complement strand
GGTGGGCGGGGTTCGGGCGTCCCGGACACGGTGCTCGCCCTCGCTGCGCGATTGCAGGACCTGCCCCGTCACCTCGGCATCCACTCGGGTGGGATGGTGATCTGCGACCGGCCGGTCGTCGAGGTGTGCCCGACCGAGTGGGCGCGGATGGAGAACCGCTCGGTGCTGCAGTGGGACAAGGACGACTGCGCGGCGGCGGGGCTCGTGAAGTTCGACCTGCTGGGTCTCGGCATGCTCTCCGCTCTGCACCGCTGCATCGACCTGGTGCGTGACCACCACGGCGTCGAGGTCGACCTCGCGACGCTGCCGCAGGAGGATGCCGTCTACGAGATGCTCTGCCGGGCCGACTCCATCGGTGTGTTCCAGGTGGAGTCACGGGCGCAGATGGCCACGCTGCCCCGGCTGCGGCCCCGCTGCTTCTACGACCTGGTGGTCGAGGTGGCGCTCATCCGTCCCGGCCCGATCCAGGGCGGTTCGGTGCACCCGTACATCCGGCGTCGCAAGGGCGAGGAGCCCGTCACGTTCCTGCACCCGCTGCTCGAGCCGTCGCTCACCAAGACCCTGGGCGTCCCGCTGTTCCAGGAGCAGCTCATGCAGATGGCGATCGACGTGGCCGGCTTCAGCGCCGGGGAGGCCGACCAGCTGCGCCAGGCGATGGCCTCCAAGCGCTCCGAGCGGCGCATGGCCGAGCTGCGTCAGCGGTTCTTCGACGGTCTGGCCGCCAACGGCATCGTGGGCGACACGGCGACCGCGGTGTGGGAGAAGCTCGCCGCGTTCGCCAACTACGGGTTCCCCGAGTCGCACTCGGTGAGCTTCGCCTACCTCGTGTACGCGTCGTCGTGGCTCAAGTTCCACCACCCGGCGGCGTTCTGCGCGGCGTTGCTCGACTCGCAGCCGATGGGCTTCTACTCGCCGCAGTCGCTCACCCAGGACGCCGTCCGCCACGGCGTCGAGGTCCGCACCCCGGACCTGCACGCCTCCGACGCCGTCACGACCCTCGAATCCGGCACGGCCCTCGAATCCGGCACGGAGCGTCGGGGTCGTGAGGACGGGGACCCGGCCACCTGGGGGTTCGGGGGGCCGGCGGTGCGACTCGGCATCGGGTCGGTGCGTGGCATCGGACCGGACCTGGCCGCCGAGATCGCCGCCGGTCGTCCGTACTCCGACATCGGTGATCTGGCCCGACGGGTCCGGCTGAGCGTCGCCCAACTGGAGTCCTTGGCGACGGCGGGCGCGTTCGGGTGCTTCGCCGACGCCGACGGTCGCCCCCTCGAACGTCGGCGAGCCATCTGGACCGCAGGTGCAGCAGCCCTCACCGGTGCCGATCGGCTGCCCGGGATCGCGGTGGGGATGGAGGCGCCGCGTCTGCCAGGCATGGACGAGTGGGAGGAATCCGTCGCTGATCTGTGCTCGACCGGTGTCGCCCCCGGCGGTCATCCGATCCGGTTCCTGCGAGAGGATCTCGACGGCCGTGGTGTGGTCCCTGCCTCAGCGCTGCGCGACGAGGCTGACGCCGCGACCGTCCGCGTCGCCGGCGTGGTGACCCACCGGCAACGGCCGGCCACCGCGTCGGGTGTCACCTTCTTGAACCTCGAGGACGAGACCGGACTCGTCAACGTCGTGTGCTCGATCGGCTGCTGGACCCGTTTCCGGACGGTGCTGCGGACTGCGGTCGCCCTGGAGGTGCGGGGCAAGCTCGAACGCAGCCCCGACGGGGTGCTCAACGTCGTCGCACACCACGTCGTCCCGTTGCCCGTCACCGCAGGGGTGGCCTCCCGTGACTTCCGTTGACGGGAGCGTCAGCGCCGCCGGCAACGCTCGCAGCGCGGCGGTCAACCGGTCGTCGCTCCACCTCCGCCGGACAGCGTCACGAACCGAGCGCCGCGTGCCCGCAGTTCCGGAAGAGCGGCTGTCAGCCCCTCGGCCGTCCCCCCCCCGCTCGGGCGGATCATGTGCATGATCACGACCGCACCGCCGGCGGTGGCCGGGGCTGAGACCTCACGGCGCACCTGGGCCGGGGTGAACGTCGCGCCGGCGTCGCCGTTGACGACGAAGCCGACGGGGAGCTCACCGAGATCCGACACGATCGCGGTGGCGACCTCGTCGTAGTGGGCGGTGCCGGAACGGAACCACCGAGGCGCTCGGCCGGTCAGCTCGCTCAAGGCCACGTGGTTGAACCACACCTCGTCCACGACCTCGTCGATCGACCTCGTCCCGGCGATCCCGTAGGCGCTGCGGCCGGTGACCGACAACGGGACGTGTCGGGTGCCGTGGTTGCCGATCTCGAACAGCGGATCCCCGGCGAGATCGCGGGCGAGTCCCTGGTTCGCTTCGACCCACCGGGCGTTGAGGAACAGGGTCGCCGGCAGCTGCTCTCTTCGCAGCAGGTCCATCAGCGCGCCGTCGACCCCGTCGGCGTGCGGCCCTCCGCAGGCGTCGAACGTGAGCGCGACCGTCGGTGGTGACCGGTCCTCGACCCGACGGGCGACGCCGGGAAGGTCCGTGCCCCACAGGGTCGGCGTCGTCGAGCCGTAGCGCTCCCGCAGCACCGCTCGCTCGATCGGCATCTGCGACGTCGTCGTGCTGGGAGGAGCGGCTGTCGTCGTGGCTGACGGTGTCGTCGATGCTGACGGTGTCGTCGATGTCCCGCCACGACCCGAACGTGACGGACGTGTGGAACCACGGGAGGCACACGACGAAGCGACGGCGCCGAGCGAACCGATCAGCAGATCCCGCCGGGCGATCCGTCTCGTCACGGTGCTGACGGTAGGCCCATCGTCGGACCACGGGGGTTCACCGCCGGAACGCCGGATCGGCCGCTACGTTGAGCACGTCGATCGACCACACCGTCCGCCGACAGGAGACCCACGATGCCCATCCACGGTTCGCTCTTCCAGGAGTACGCGGAGACCACCGGTCAGGATCCGTTCACCCTGCAGAACAAGAAGATGTTGAAGATCCAGATGCAGTACGGCCCGGTGAACTGCAAGCTGGGTTCGATGGTCGCCTACCAGGGCGACGTCCGGTTCACGAACACCGGTTCCGGTGGGCTCAACAAGATGCTGAAGTCCAAGCTCACCGGCGAGGGCGTGAACATGATGGTCGCGGAAGGCACCGGCGAGTTGTTCGTGGCCGACACCGCATCCGAGATCCAGCTGTTCTACCTCGAGAACGACATGGTGTCGGTCAACGGCAACAACGTGCTCGCCTTCTCGGCGTCGATCAACTGGGACATCCACCGGGTCAACGCCGGTCGGGCGTCGATGATGGCGGGCGGGATGTTCAACGTCAGCCTCACCGGAACCGGTTACGTGGCGGTGACGACCAAGGGCGACCCGGTGTGCCTCGACGTCGCCGGCGTGCCGACCTTCGCCGACGCGGAGGCCGTCGTGCTGTGGACCTCGGGGGTGAGCATGGATGTCCGTGTCGACACCGGTGGCTTGAAGTCGATGCTCCGCGGTGGGACTGGCGAGCTCATCCAGATGGCCTTCGGCGGGCAGGGATACGTGATGGTGCAGCCGTCGGAGAGCGTCGTCGAAGGCGGAGCGCAGCAGAGCCAGCAGCAGTCCGCCGGTGGCGGGATGCTCGGGAACCTGCTGGGCGGCTGACCTGCTCGTCGGCTGATCTGCTCGGTGGCTGACCTGCTCGGCGGTCGAGGGTGGGCACACGTTGACCCGGTGAGGTTCTTCACCCTCGGTGCCCACCTGCCGATGGAACTGACATGGCGAGATCCAGGCGTTGTGCGGCGCGCCCGTCGGTGTTGCGGCGGGTGCTGTCGCGGAGGGCCTCCGGCCACGCCTGGTCCGGCGCTGTCAACGCGAGGTGCTCCCGATCCGTTGGACCGGTCATGAGCCGCAGGTACGCCGTCGCAGTCGTTCTCGCTGCTGCGGTCCTGCTCACGTCGGTCGAGCTCGTGTCGACCCCCGCCGAGGCTCTGGAAGAGGGGAGCGGTGGCGTCACGACCACCGTGGTGAGCTCCCCTTCCGATCCATCCACGCCTGCGACCGACACCCTTGCGGCCGAACGTGACCAGATCCGCGCCGAAGTCGCCGACATCGATGCCAGGATCCGCAGCGCGGAGGCTGCTGCTGCAGAGGCGCAGGCACGGGTTGATGCTGCGCAGGCGACGGCGACGGCGTCGGCCGAGCGAGCGGAACGGGCCTCGAACGATGCGGAGACCGCCGCCCGAGAAGCCCGTGCCTATGCCATCGAGGCGTTCGTCCGTCCGCCGGCACAGGACGCGTTGAGTGCGACGGAGATCTCCGAGACCAAGGACGCAGCGTATGCCTCCGGGGTCCTCAAGATCGTCGCGGACCGACGCCGCCGCGTCGTCGACACGATGAACGCCGCCCGCGTGGTCGCGGATCGAGAACACGGGGAGGCGCGTGCAGCGATGGAGGCGCAACGTGTCGAGGTCCAGCGGGCGCGCGCCGAGGTCTCGACGTTGGAGGCGACGAGAGCCCAGCAGGCCGGTCTTGCGTCGCGCCTCGACGACCGGTTGGACGCGGCGCTGGCCGAAGCCGCCGCCCTGAAACGGGTGAACGCACGCGTCGCTGACGACCTCGCCGCGCAGGAGGTCGCGCTCCGACAGGGCGGCCCGGCGTCCGCGGCGACGGCGCCGTCAGCGGCCTCCACGCCGCAGGTGGCGACGGTGGCCGCGTCACCCACCTCCTCGACGTCATCGATGCCGACCGCCCAGAAGCCGGCGACGACCACGACGGTTCCTCGACCTGCGACGACCATCCCGAGCACCACGGTCCCGTCGCCGCCGGTGACCGGACCGGGTCTGGTGACCTGGTCCGACGTCACGAAGGTCGGTGGCATCTGGGTGAACAAGTCGGTGGCGTCGAACGTCCAGGGCCTCCTGGCTGCTGCGCGCTCAGCGGGGTTCAGCCTGAGCGGTGGCGGCTACCGGGATCCGGCGGGTCAGATCGCGGTGCGCATGGCGAACTGCGGAACCTCCGACTACGCGATCTACCAGATGCCGGCATCGCTGTGCACCCCGCCGACCGCCCGCCCCGGGACCTCGATGCACGAACGCGGGCTCGCGATGGACCTGCAGTCGTCGGGGCGGTTGATCACGTCACGGACCGATCCGGCGTTCATCTGGTTGTCGGCGAACGCCGCTCGGTTCGGCTTCTACAACCTGCCGTCGGAGCCGTGGCACTGGAGCACCAACGGCAACTGACGGTGACGCTGGTGCCCCGGCGCACGCTCCATCAGCGTCGACGGGTCACTGGCGCAGTCGGGCGAGCAGACGGAGCAGCTCCAGGTAGAGCCAGATGAGCGTGACGAGCAGGCCGAACGCCGCGTACCAGTCCATGTAGCGCGGGAGGCCCATCTGCTGGCCGCGCTCGATGAAGTCGAAGTCGAGGATCAGGTTCATCGCTGCGACGCCGACGACGACGAGGCTGATGACGATCCCGAGCGGCGAGCCGCTGGTCCAGAAGCCTTCGCCGGCCCCGAACAGGTTCGCGATGAGCATCACGCCGTAGACGACCATGATCCCGAAGGTCGCTGCGATGACGCCCTTCACGAACTTCGGGGTTGCCCGCAGGATCCGGAGTCCGTAGAGGATCAGCATGACGAGGAACACGCCGAGCGTCGCCAGGATCGCCTGGGCGACGATGCCGGGGAACTGCGCTCCGTAGAAGGCGGAGATGGCACCGATCACATAGCCCTGGCAGAGGGCGTAGAGGATCCCGGTGAAGCGGGCGAGCTGCGGCTTGAACGCGGTGAGGAACGCCAGGCCGAGGCCGACGAACATGCCGACGAAGAGCAGCCACGGGTGCTGCATCGTCGCCGAGTACACCTGGTTGCCGTTCTGGTCGAACCGACCGGTGTCCACCACGGCCACCGAACGCCACCCGAACGCCGCAGCGACGAAGAGGAACGCGAACAGGACGAGCGACGCGGACGCCACGCCCCCCATCGTCATGACCTTGCCGTCCGTCGCGGTCGGGATGCGGTGCATCGCGCCTCGTGTCAGCGCGGCGTCCGCTCCGGCGGAGGTGCCGGTGGTCGCCGTTGCGGGTGCCATGTCCGGTGACGGAGGCGACGTCGCTCCAGGTGCGCCGGCCCCCATGCCCTGAGCCCGCTGCCACTCCTCGGCAGGCGACACGCCGGCCGAGCCGTCGCGGCCGTCCAGGCCGAACGCCTTGTCTGTCAGGATCGGGTTGCGTGACATGGCATCCTCTCGATGCGTCCGGGAAGGCCCGGTCCACCGTGTCCGACCCGTCCGGGTCGGTACGACCAACGTAGTGGCCAACCCGACGCCGGCCACGGCACGATCGCCGTTCGACGCAGACGAGGGGGACGGATCATGAGCTTCGAGGTTCCGGAATCGGTGCGGGGGGTGCGCGACGAGGTCGAGGCCTTCATGCGCGAACGGGTGGAGCCGGCCGAACCCCTGCTCCACGAGGGCGGCGACGAGGCGTGGGAGCTCATCCGCTCCTTGCAGGCCGATGCCAAGTCGGCGGGTCTGTGGGCACTCGGTCACCCGAAGGAGCTGGGCGGCGGTGGCCTGCCGTTCATGGACTACGTGTACGTGAACGAGGTGCAGGGGCGCAGCGAGTTCGGCCAGATCGCGCTCGGGACCTACACCCTGCAGGACTCGATCATGCTCGACAGGTACGCCT
>CAYSCB010000171.1:0-6680 GCA_964429335.1 uncultured Aquihabitans sp. | reverse complement strand
CATGCCACACGGCCTCGCC
Organism: uncultured Aquihabitans sp.; assembly: GCA_964429335.1. Taxonomy (GTDB): domain Bacteria; phylum Actinomycetota; class Acidimicrobiia; order Acidimicrobiales; family Microtrichaceae; genus Dermatobacter. Next base: position 6,661 of record CAYSCB010000171.1, on the reverse strand, counting down.
GTCGGGTCGCCACTCGGCGAGCACCTGGAGCGACCTTGCGTCGCCCAGTGCTGCCAGGTCGAGGGCGGCGGCCACCGGGTGGACCAGGAGCCACCCGTGGTGACGCCGTCCACCTGACGCCGGATCGGGGGGCGCGGTCACCTGGTGGACGACAGGCACGGCGACCGAGGCGGCTGCGGCCAGGGGATCGGAGGCTCCGTGGCGCCGGACGGCGATGGACAGCAGCACGGGACCGGGGACGTAGAGGTCGAGCGGCCCGTCGGCCGCGGTGACGATCGGCGCGCCGAGTTCGATAGCGGCCTGGGTGCCCCCGAGCCGCCAGGTCGGTTCGGTCGGGTCGTGCGCTCGATCCCAGTCCTTCGGGTCGGGGACCTTGGCGAGCCATCGCCGGTCCGTCGGCGCCCAGTCCCGGGCGAGCGCCCAGAACAGCTCGGGCAGCACTGGTTCCCCGTCCCCGGTGAGCAGCCCTGCGCCGATGAGAGCCCGTCGGGCGTCGCTCGTGGAGGAGCGGGCGAGGTCGAACTGGTCGGCCGACGTCGTGGTCAGGACCGGGCGCGGGTCGTTGTCGTACCGACGCCGGAGCAGCTCGTAGGCCACGACTCGTCCGGCCCGCCCGACGATCCCGACCGGCATCGGCCGCTCGCCTGGTTCCACGACGTCCACGCTTGTGTCGATCCGGATGCCGGGCGCACGAAGGAACAACCTCCCCGTCGCGAGATCGAGGTAGCCCCAACCCGCTTCCCTGAGCGCAACCTGGGCCGGCTGGTTGATCCGGTCGGCGACGACCAGCACCAACCGGTCGGCTGACGGCAGGCCCTTCCGCTTCAGAGCCTCGACGCGGTCGACCGTTGCGTAGGCCATGGTCTTCACCTGGATGGCCACCCGGTGACCATCCAGCTCGATCTCGAGGTCAGCGGTGGAGTCGCGCCCGACCTGCACGTCTCCCACAGCCTCGACGAGCGCGGCCACCGCCTGCTCGCGCAGGCTCCGGTCGAGAACGTCAGTCGATCGCGCAGTGTGCATGGCACGACCACAACGATAAAGTTGTGGCCGTGCTGCCGCCGTTCGACGTCGAGATCGGGTTGCTACCCGAGGGAGAACACGTCGCCGCCTGGGATGAGGTGGTCGAGGCCCTTGGCTGGAACCTTCGTCGACGTCGTTTGCTGGACGGACTGGCCGAGGCGATCGAACTCCTCGCCGCGGCCGGATGCCGTCGCTCTGGCTGAACGGCAGTTTCGTCACCGCCAAGGATGAGCCCGGCGACTTCGATGCGTGTTGGGAACGGACGGGGTCGATGCCGACGCGCTGGATCCCGTCCTTCTGGATCTGGCCAACGGGCGAGCCGCACAGAAGGCTCGCTTCGGCGCAGAGTTGTTCCCCAACGTCGTGGAGGCCGGTTCCGGCCTCGTCTTCGCCGAGTTCTTCCAAGTCGAGCGTGACACCACGCGCAAGGGCATCATCGTCATCGAGATAGGAGGATTGTCGTGATTACCAACGAGGTCCAGTATCGAGCCACCAAGACGCACCTCGATCGCTTCGAGGATGCGGCCGCGAACATCGAGCGAGAGGTTGCAGCGGGAAGGCGTACGAAGCTCCAGCAACTGGAGATCGACGCGGTCCGTGCTCAGGCCGAAGACCTTCGCGCCGAACTTCGGGAGTACGAACGACTTCGTGATGGCGACACGACGGTGATCGAGGCTTCCTCACTCGCCGGGTTGGCTGATGCCCTGATCCAGGTCCGGATCGCGCGCGGGTGGACCCAGCGTCATCTCGCCGATCGTCTGGGTGTCGCCGAGCAACAGGTCCAGCGCTACGAGTCGTCGTCCTATCGTTCGGCGAGCCTCGCCCGGCTTTGTGACATCGCCGAGGCGCTGGGCGTCACCTTCACCCAGCGGGCTGAGCTCCACCGGACCCCCGCCGATGTCGCTTGACACTGCCAACCCAGAGTCTCAACGACGCTCTCGACCCCGCTATCGAGCAGGTTGAGAGCAGGGATACGGAGGGCGCAGCCCGTCGACGGTTCACAGCTCGCTGTCGAGGAGGTGGAAGGGGTGCCTGGTCCCGTCCCATTGCTGGCGATCGAGCGTCGACAGCTGGTCTGATCGCACCAGCTCGTCCAGTTCTCGGTCGAGGATCCGACGCCCTTCCTCGATGGTCCCGCTCTCCGGCGTGTCGCCGCCCAAGCGGCGCGGGATCGCGGGTCCGTGGTGTGTCGGTCCGTGTGGAGCGGGTGAGGAGAATCGAACTCCCGTATTCAGCTTGGGAAGCCGCTCGCCGCGGTCGCCCGCGGACGGCAGATGCAGGGATCGGCAGGCGCGGCTGTCAATGGTGCCGATGAGTAACGGCCCGTGACCCGGGGTACTGCTCCGTAGGGTCACGGGAAGGTCACGCCGCTACAGGTCGGTCAGGTCGTCCGGGGTGTGCCATTCGCCGAGGAGCCTCACGTCGAGGACGGTGCCGGCGAGCTTCTCGGGGAAGACTGCCAAGACGTGGTCGACTCCGGTTGCAGACGGCGAACGGATGGCCTGGACGGCATGCTCGTGGGCCGCCTCGCCGATCTCCTGCGTGAACCGGTGGTCCTCGCGGACAAGATCAGGCGGGGCGATGCCGATCGCGTCCAGAGTCGCCGCGTCGGTGAGGTCGAGGACCATGTCGAGGTCGGCGCTGATCTCGAACAGCTCACGAGGCAGGAGGGCATCGACGTTGAGCCCCTGCCGCTCGGCCTGTCGCGTCAACTCCGCGACCACGCATGGTCGAGTGAGGCAGAGGTAGAGCACCGGGAAGCTGTGCGGCGGGTTGAACCGGCCGCCAAGGCGTCGTGCACCGTCACCGTTGCGGGGGTCGAACCCCTTGGCTTGGTTCCGGTAGGCGACGACGGAGAGCGAGGCAGCCGGCGCGAGGCCGACCGCCCGAGGATCGAGCGACGGCATGTCAGATGGTCACGCCCTCCGCCAACGCGAGCAGCAGGTCGACGACGCGCTGGTACTGCCCGGCCGCGATGAGGTCGAGGGGCTTCTCGTAGCCGAGGTCGGGGTTCGGCGAGCGCATCCAGAACCGGGCGGCGTCGTCGCGCATGACGCGCCGAGCGAGGTCGACGACGGCGCGGAGCTCGAGCAGGCGCTCCTCGGCGTCGCGCCGTGGGGTGGCGGCCTCGGCCTTCCACCGGGCCACGCTTCGAGGGTTGGTGTCGCTCACCCGCGCCAGGTCGGCCGTGTTGACGACGTCACCCTCGTAGAGGTGGTCCAACAGAGAGGTGAGTGTGGTCATGGTCTCCTCGTCGCCCTAACATGTAGCGATACGTCGCTCGTATGTCATAAGATACGTCGAGCGCTCCTGAGGTGACAATCCAGTGGACCTCGACTTCGGACACGGCTTCATCCCACGCATCGGCGAAGCGAACTACAAGGCGGTGGACCGTTGCGTAGGGCCGACGGCCCTCTTCTCCGCTGCGCTCGATCTGCTGCGGGCAATCGTCGAGCCGGGCCCCGACCTCGCCGCTGCTTGCTGGACGGACTGGCCGAGGCGATCGAACTCCTCGCCGCGGGACGTGATCCCCGTGTCGCTACAGGCGTGCTTCGATGAAGCTCGGCGGGCGACTGGGCTCCCCCAGTTCACCCTGCATGATCTTCGCCATGAGGGCGGCACGATGGCTGCGTGGACGGGCGCCACCGCCAAGGAGCTGATGGCACGGCTCGGGCACTCCACCCACGACGCTGCGCTTCGCTACCAGCACGCAGCGCAGGCCCGCGACGCCGAGATCGCCGCGAAGCTCGATGTATTCCGACCAACATCCCAAGCGAAGCCTCGCCCGTCGGAGCGGTTGGCTACCAGTACGGCGGTGGATCCTGTGACGGATCAACCGACCACGAGGTAGTCGATCGGCCCCAGCTCTTCATCTGGTGTGTCGTCCATCGGAGGCGCCCTTTCAGCTCCGGCACTGCCTCGCGGTCCGTGCGATCTCGTACGTGAGGATCGTGCGCTGTGGGTGGCGAGTTGGACTCCCCCCATGAGGGTGATCTGGGATCAGAGGGAGCGACCCTGTTCCCGATGACCCTGGTCAGCCGTCGGCGGTGGACGGCGATGCGGTGTCGGAGGTCGTCACGGTCGTGGATGTCGACCTGCCGGAAGTCGAGAGGACGACGACAATGTAGGTGGTGCCGGACACCTCGGTGACGGTGATCGAACCGGGTTCGGGGCTGGCGATCTTCATCGTGCCCAGGAAACTGGTGTTGCCGATGCGCTTCTCCTCGCTCGGCTGCAAGGACGTCTGGCCTGCGTAGAAGTCGAAGGCATCCTCGCCCGACTGCGTGGTGCTGTACACAGCGACAAGCTGGCCGGCGGTCGAGTCTGCAATGCGCGCCATCCTGAACGTGGCCGTCAGTGACGCAGTGATCGCCCGGAATCCGTGCGTCATCAGCGGCGCTGGACAGGAGCACTCGGGCGAGCGGCCGCTGGCGACTGCGGAGCAGATCCACCAACTCGCCGAAGCGATCCGCCCGCACCTCAGGGCCCTCGTCCTGCTCGCGGCGTTCGGTGCCTTGCGCCGAGGTGAGCTGTTCGGACTGGAGCGTCGCGACCTCGACCTTGGTGCCGGCCGGTTGTCAGTGCAGCGCCGTGTTCGTCGGCGAGCGAGGCGGACCACTCGGGACCGTGTCGCTACAGACCTGCTTCGACGAGGCCCGGCGGGCGACGGGGCTCACCCAGTTCACGTTGCACGACCTCCGCCACGCGGGCGGCACGATGGCTGCGTGGACTGGCGCCACGACCATGGAGCTGATGGCACGACTCGGGCACTCCACCCAAGACGCGGCGCTTCGCTACCAGCACGCGGCGCAGGCCCGCGACGCCGAGATCGCCGCGAAGCTCGACGTGTTTCGACCGCAGCCCACGATCAACCCTCCTTCGCCGATTGGCGGGCCGGCGTAGCGTTGGCTCGATGGATCTCACCACGGTCATCGAGACCCGCTCCGGTGTGCGCAGCGGCAAGCCCTGCTTCGTCGGCACACGTATCGCCGTCCATGATGTGCTGGAGGACTTGGCTTCGGGGATGACCACCGAGGAGATCGTCACCGACTTCCCGGAGCTGACGCCCGAACACGTCCGGGCCGCCATCGAGTTCGCGGCCCTACGCGAACGCCGCCTCGCCACAGCGTGAGGCTCCGGTTCGACCAGAACCTGTCGCGGACCGCCGGGAACCGGCTCGATCTGCGTCGAGGGGCGCAGGCCGGATGGACCTCAGGAGCGATCCTGTTCGGCGAGCGCTGCCATCGAATCCGGAAGGTGGCTACGTAGGCGCCCGATGATCTGTGTTCGGGTCTTGGGGTTGCGGCGCCGCCTTGCTGCCATGTCGTCCACGCTGGCCAGCACGCCGTCGATGTCGAGGTGGATCTGGTGCAGCACGAACGCGTCAGCGCTCACGGCCTCGACGTCGTACGGACTGCACAGCTCATCGGGGAAGTCCCGGAGGTTCTCGGTCACGATGGTCGACGCCCCGACGTGGACCGCAAGTGCCAGGACATGTCGGTCCTTGTCGTTAACCGGCATCGCACGTGTCAGATCCTCGGGGACGTCGACCTGTGCGCCGGGGAGTGCGTGGTTCATGTACGCCAGCCGCCGGTTGATCGACACGAGGTCGAGGTCGTGGCGCCGGACCAGGTTCCGGCTGACCTCGGCGAGGATCTGTGGTGACCAGTGCGGACGGAAGAGCCGACGGGTGGCCATGGTCGCCAGCAGATCGGTGATCTCGATCCCGTAGAGCACGTTCGCGTCGAGGACGACAGCGAAATCCGCCATGAGGCGTTCTACTCGTCGTAGAGGCCGAGCTCCTCGGCCTCGACCGCCATCGCGTCGAGCGCGGCGGCAGCGTCGCGGTCGACCTGGTCGCGGTATGCGAGGACGTCCAGGAGTCGCAAGCGTCGATGGGTGCCCACCATGTGATGGGGGAGCGCTCCGGCGTCGAGCTGCTTGATGAGGAACGGCCGGCTCACGTTGAGCAACTGAGCTGCCTCGACGGTGGTCAGCTCCGCGTGGAGCGGGATCACCGACACGCCGTTGCCAGCCTTCAGTGTCTCGACGATCGAGACGAGCAGAGCGTGGATCTCACGCGGCAGCTCGATGCCGTCACCGTCGGGTCCGACCAGTCGGGGTGTCTGCGTTGCGTGGCTGGGTGTCTTCTCGAGCGCGCGCTCGAACGCATCGAGTTCCTTCCGCGCCACCGACCCCGGCCGGACTTCGAGCACGTCAGTCATGGCGTCATCTCCCTGTCGTCGAGGAACCCATGGTACCCACAAACGCAATAAGTGCAGCAGCGCGTCGACCGACGCAGCAGGATCGGCCTGTGCAACATTTGTGCAACATCGGCGATCCAGCTGCGATGGCGCCGACACCCTAGAACGACGGAACCCCTGCCGTAGCAGGGGTTCCGGTGTGGAGCGGGTGACGAGAATCGAACTCGCGTATTCAGCTTGGGAAGCTGATGTTCTACCATTGAACTACACCCGCGTAGTTCCCCGACCGGCTGCCGGGTCGCTCGGCGACGGCACACTGTAGCGGGCGCGTCGGGAGCGCCGTTCTGGTGCTGTCTGCCAGGGTCCCGTCGGCTCCCGGCTACCGTTCGGGCGTGATCCTCTGCGACCGGACCATCCGTGCCGAGATCGAATCC
>CAYSCB010000170.1:0-6698 GCA_964429335.1 uncultured Aquihabitans sp. | reverse complement strand
ACAGACCGTCGCCCAGTGGCCTCGACGCCGGCATCCGCAATGCACTGCCACGATCTGCCAGCCGCTCAATGTGGGGAAGCACGGTGGCGAACTCGATTGTGCTGAGCGTGTCGAGCCCCATTCCTCCACCTCTGGTTCGAGCTCGACCGACCACATGCTCTCAGAAATGAGATCAGCGATCGGGGTAGCCGGGCAGCTGTCAGGACTCGCTCCAACCGCCCCCGCCTGTTCCGCATGCGGAACAAGCCAGACTGTGCCACCTCCTGACCACCGCAACTCGCCGATGGCTAGGACCCGTCGAGGCGCACTCTTGCCGACATGAGCACGGTCGATCTGTCCGACGAGGTGGTGCGTGAGTTCGTCGCCGAGGTCGAGCGGCTCGACGCCGCTGGTGGGCAGCCAGCTGACGACCTCGAGAAGCGCCTCCGCCGCTCGGCCGGGTGAGCTTCCAGCCGACCCTGCTCGAGGACTGCCTGGATCCCTGGCTCGCCGTCGAGCCGGATCGCGACCGCCGGGAGACCGTGGTCCGGTTCCTGATGGCGCTGTGCAACGCTGAGGGCCGCTGGGACGATGCTCGGCCGGTCCCGGGCACGAAGCTCCCGGCGTTCGCCGCGATGGTCCCGTCCCAGCTCGCCATCAGGTACCTGTACGACATCTCGACCGGGTAGCGCTTCGGCGGTTGACGACAGCTCCGATCCTGCAGATTCGGACGTGGTCAGGAAGTGGCACAGTCTGGCTTGTTGCGCAAGCGCAACGAGCTGGCGACGGATCGCCGTCTGCTACTGGCAGTCCGGAGCGTTGACCGTCCCGACCGCTCCTGCATCGCTGGCGAGGCACGGCGGGATGGTCTTGCCGGTCGTCGAGTCGACGACCTGGCGGTCACCCAGCGCCGATGACAGGGTTGCTCGCTCGACGTCAGCGCAGTCGCCCTTGTAGCTGGAGACGCGGAGGCGGAGCCGCACTTCGTCCTGGGACTCCTCCACCTCGACATCGGCGTCCTGGTGGCAGTGCCAGCCCACGTCGAGCGAACGACCGTCGCCCGACACCGAGACGCGGCTGATCGGCTGGTCCTGCCACCCGGTCCCACACCCAGAGCCACCGAGGGCGCCCGCGCTGATGACCGCGATGACGAACGCTCGACCCCACGTGCTCAGCTGCATGATCGTCTGACGATCGTATGCCCGCTCCGGTTCCACAGTCGGGTGCTCGCCCGGCCCGCGATCGGAGCCGAATCGGTCACCCCTGACCAAGCACCGTGGTCAGGGCTGACCACGAGTCTGAACAGGACCCTGACCACCGCCGGAAACCCTTGGGATTACTGGGTTCCCGAGCGGGTCTGAACAGAGCCCGAGAGGAGAATCGAACTCCTGACCTGCTGTTCACAAGTTCGACGGGTGATGGGTGCCGGGCGACGGGCGCCGGCAGCCCGACGACCCCAGGACGACGAGCGTCCCGGGGTCGATCGGAGGTGACGTGACATCCGGGTCTGCGGTCAGCGGACGGTGACCTCGGCGAACATGCCCGAGGTGAAGTGCGGCGGGCCGCCGGCCACGTCGGGCTTCTGTCCGTTCGCTGCCGCTGCAGCCTTCAGGTACGCGGCAGGTTCCACGCCGGTCGGGATCGAGCACATCACCAGGTACCGACCCGGCTCGGTGAGGGTGCCGTCGCCGACGGCAGGGATCTGGTCCTGCCCCGGTGCGGCGAGCAACACCGTCGTCGGAGCGCCGAGCATCGGGCCGAGCTCGGCCTCGGGGAGCTTCAGCAACTCGGCCACTGGCCGCCTCTCGGCATCGGGCAGACGGAAGGCCACGAGCTCGTGGAGCTCATGTGCCGCGGTGTTGCGCAGCGAGAGGCGGGTGCCAGCTCCGACCGTCGAGGGCAGGTCCTCGAAGGAGAAGTCGACTGCGGTGACCTCGACGTGCTCGTGGCCGAGTGCGCTCGTGTCGGAACCAGCCGGAGCGGTGCTCGCTGTCGTCGTCGACGACGGGGAGGCGTCGCTGTCGTCGCTGCACGCGGCGGTGAGCATCGGGATGCCGACGACAAGCGCCGCCAGCAGGCACGAGGCGGTTCGGCGACGCGCCGGGAAGGTGGTGGATCGGGTCATGGGAGTTCCTTTCGGGACGGAGGGGGTGAGGGGGTGAGGGTCGGGACCTGGTGCTCGGCGTTCATGCCGCCACCGGTCGGATCGCGTCCAACATCGCTTCGAGCTCCGCCTGGCCTGGTTGGGGTGGGGTCCGGAGGTCCGGGACGGATCGGATGAGCTCGTGCGCCCGGTGGAGGTCGCTCGCACCGATGGTCGGTCCGTGGGTGCTGGCGATGGCGCGCAACGGCAGCTCTTCGATCCGACGGCACTCGGCCGCGTAGCGGTCGGGATCGACGAGATCGATCCAGGGGCTGTTCCACTTGGCGAACACACCGGTGCCGACGGTCCACTCGTCGGGGTCGAGGTCGTCGACGAACTCGGTGCCGCTCGAGACCGGGCATGCGTAGCAGTCCGAGGCCCAGTAGACGCCGGTGACGGGGTCGAACAGGCCTCGGGTGGTCGGCGAGTCGTACAGCGGCGGTCGGATCGCGCTGAGGGTGCGGTCGCCGACGTCGAGGGTCTCGCCATCACCGAGCCACCGCCACCGGGTCGGTTCCACGGCGAGCTCGGAACCGAGGCGCTCGCAGAGGTACCAGCTCGCGACGAGCGTCGCGTTCGGGCAACGCCGGAGCAGCTCGTCGACGTTGCCGTAGTGGTCGATGTCGTCGTGGCTGACGAAGACCCAGCGGACGTCGGCCGGCTCGACGAGGCCGAACACGTCCTCGAAGAAACGGTCGCGGTTGTCGGGGACGCCGGTGTCGACCACCACGGGTTGCGTGCCGCGGATCAGCATCGAGTTCATGTGGACCGACGGTCCTGGCTGGTCTTCGCCAGCGGTGTCCTGGATGACCCAGGTCTCCGGGGCGATCTCGACGGGCCGGTAGCGGGGCCGTTCGCCCATGGGTTCGGTTGTGGTGGGTGTGGTGGAGGTTGTGGTGTCCATGTCTGCCACCTTGAGGGAACGACCACCGGTGCGAACATCCCGTACCAGCGGGGACTTGTCTCCCGCCGGGTGCGACGGAACCACCCCCCAGACGTGTGGGATGGCACGACTGGCGCATCCGTCCGATACTGCTCACATGGCCGGAACGCTGACCATGGACAGGGTGCGCAGCGACGTCGAGGTCCTCTCGCGGGCGGGGCTCGACGTGGCGACGTTCATCGCAGAGGTGGAGGCATCGGTCGACCGCGCCGTCCCCCACGTGGCCGCGTGCATGTGCACCGTCGATCCGGCGACACGCCTGCTCACCAGCACCTACAAGTTCGGCGACCTGTACGGCAACGACGCGCACGACCTCGAGTGGGGCCTCATCGAGTACAGCGGTGTCGATCCGACCGCGTTCCCGGAGATGTTCGGCGAGCGCCGCGACTCGCTCGGGATGGTGATCGAGACCGACGACGCCATCGAGACCAGCCCGAGGATGGAGCAGCTGATCATCCCCGAGTACGACTACTACGACGAGGCACGTCTGATCGCCCGGCAGGGTGACCTCGCCTGGGGCGGCATGGCGCTGTTCCGGGGAAGGGACGATGCCCCGTTCTCCGAGTCGGAGCTGACGTTCCTGGCATCGCTGTCGGGCGCCTACGCCGTCGGGTTGCGCGTCGGGCTGCTCACCCGCTTCGTCGACCTCGGTGTCGACGGCGTCGCGCCCGACCCGGATCCGGATTCCGGTCCTGCGGTCGCCATCATCGACGCGGCGAACCGGGTGGTGCAGGTGTCGGTCGGTGCGACGCAGCTGCTCTCCGAGATGACCAGTCCCGCCAACTCCGCCGATGCGACCGGCACGCTGGCCGCGCTCGTCGCCGGGGCTCGTCGGTTCCAGGACGGCACGACCGACGTGCTGCCACGTGGTCGGGTCCGCCTCCCGTCAGGGCGGTGGCTGGTGCTGCACGCGTCGCCGCTGAGCTCGGCCGACGGCCGGAGCGGCGACGTCGTCATCACGATGGAAGAGGCCCGACCACCCGAGATCGTGCCGCTCGTGGTCGCCGCGTTCGGACTGACCGAGCGCGAGCGCGACGTGACCCGCCTCGTCCTGCAGGGTTCTGACACCAAGGAGATCGCTGCGGCGCTGCACCTGTCGCGCTACACGGTGCAGGACCACCTCAAGGCCGTGTTCGACAAGGCTGACGTGCGCAGCCGTCGTGAGCTGGTGTCACGGGTCTACTTCGACCAGTACGCACCGCGGCTCGGATCCGAGGTCGCTCCGAGCGGCTGGTTCGCCGTATCGGAGGACTGAGATCCGAAGCGGGCCGCGACCCACGTCATGGGCTGTTCGCCTCCTGACGGGGTCACGTGGATGTAGCGCCCGTGGGTGATCTTGGTGAACCCCGGACCGAGCTCCTCGAGCAGGTGCGTCGCGTCGTAACGACGGACGGGAAGGTCCGAGCACGACTCCGGACCGTCGGCCGCGAAGGTCGTGATCAGCACCACCCCACCGGGGACGACGGCGTCGCGGAGGAGTCGCCGGTAGACGTCCCGCTCGCTGGGCTCGGTGAGGAAGTGGAAGACCGCGCGGTCGTGCCACAGTCCCCACCGCCGCGGCGGCGTCCAGTCGAGCAGGTCGGCATGCATCCACTCGATCGCGTCGGGATCCTGCACCCGGGACCGGGCATCCCGGATCGCCTCCTCGGAGATGTCCAGCACCGTCACGTCGACGTGTCCCCGTGCGACCAGCTCACCGGCCAGGTTCGATGCGCCCCCACCGACGTCGATCACCGCGGCGGTGACCGGCACACCGCTGGCAGCGACGATCTCCAGCGACCGGGACGGCTCCGCCTCATGCCAGCTGACCCGTTCGGACCCGATGCGCCGGTACCGGCCATCCCAGTGCGACTGCCGGTCAAAGGGCATGGGCGGAGCGTTCACCCGGACCAGGATGTCAGCTGCAGGACATCTCGATCGACGACGGCTCGAATCCCAGGACGGGGTACAGCACCCCGGCCTCCAGCTCCCGGGAATCGCCACCGAAGTCCTTGTCCGCCCAGACGGTCGCTGTGGCGGCGGCCCCCACCTTGAGGCTCTCGGCTTTCCCCGTCCAGTCCATGTCCGCGCCCGGCAACCCCGACAGGGTGGCGTGGCGGCCGGGTTCGGTCACCTTGTAGTTCTGGCCGTCGTAGTTGTTGCCCACGTAGAGCTGCACGTAGCAGTCGGGACCGGCGGTTCCGCCTCCACCACTCCCGGCAGGTGTCGTCGTCGAGGCGTCCGCGCCCCCGGACGCGGTCGACCCGGTCGTCGACTCCGTCGATGGTCGGGTGGTCGTAGTGTGCTCCGTCGCCGACTTCGTGGACGTGGTCGTGGACGAGGCGTCGTCGGAGTTGCTGCTGCACGAGGCGATCCCCACGGACAGCAGCGCAACCATCGCTCCGAGACGACAGCCGAGGAGAAGCATGCGTCGACTGATGATCATGGGAGCCACGTACCCGTCCGCTCTCCGTAGGTGCTGAACGGATGCCGACAACCGCGACGACTTCTCAGCGACGGGAGCAGGCCCGCGTCATTGGGGCGGCGGCTGTCCCGATGGGAGAGACTGGTGCCGACGAGGTGCTCCAGGTCCGATGACCGGACGGCGCTTCCAGCGAGAGGAGGAGGGGACGTGCATTCCGAGCCGGGGACGAAGCACCCCGCGACACGAGCCGTGATCATCGCAGCGATCATCGCGACCGCGGCGGCATCCACCCTCGCCGCGTGCAGCGGCGGGACCTCCGGGGCCGTGCGGTCCGGACCCACGGCACCGGCCACGACGGCAACCACCGACGCGCCCCGATGGGACGGGGAGATCTCCGCTCTCACCTACAACGTCGCAGGCCTGCCCGCGATGCTCTCCGGATCCGACCCCGAGACCAACATCCGGCTCATCGGACCGAAGCTGAACGCGTTCGATCTGGTCCTGATGCAGGAGACGTGGAAGACGCCGGAACGGAACCCGTTCGCCCCGATGCGCGTCTACCACGAGATCCTCGAGGCAGAGAGCACCCACCGGTACAAGTCGCCGATGCCGGCACAGCCGTTCGGTTCGGACCCAGCACGGTCGACGGCGCTGTTGGCCGACGGACTCGCCTTCTTCTCGAACTTCCCGATGGGCGACGTGACCCGCACGCCGTGGACCGACTGCTTCGGCGGCCCGGACACCTCCGACCGCGGCGCAGCGGACTGTCTCGCGGTGAAGGGCTTCGCCTCGACGACCGTCACCGTCGAGGACGGGGCGAGGATCGACGTCTACAACCTGCACGGCGAAGCGGGGAGCAACTCGAAGGATCAGGAGCTGCAGGCAGCCGACTACGTGCAGCTCGCCGACTACATCACCACCCACTCCAAGGGCAGTGCGATCATCCTGGGCGGCGACACCGACCTGCACGTCGAAGCCGACCCGGTCGATCCTCTGGACACCGCGGACGCGAAGATCTGGTCGACCTTCCTGGCCGACGCCGGGCTCACCGACTCGTGCCCCCCGTCGAGCTGCGACGACCCGGCCCGGACCGACAGGTTCGCCTACCGCAGCGGTGCCGGTGTGGACCTCGGCGTGGTGAGCCGCACAACCGAGACCCAGCAGTTCACAGATCCCACGGGCTGCCAGCTCAGCGGTCGAGCACCGCTGGCGGTCACCTTCGGCTGGCG
>CAYSCB010000169.1:0-6719 GCA_964429335.1 uncultured Aquihabitans sp. | reverse complement strand
CGATCGCCCCGGTGGCGAAGAAGCGCATGAGGTCGTCCTCGAGCGACAGGTAGAATCGGCTCGCACCCGGATCGCCCTGACGACCCGAGCGGCCCCGGAGCTGGTTGTCGATCCGGCGGCTCTCGTGGCGCTCGGTGCCGAGCACGTAGAGCCCACCCAGGTCCCGGACCTTCTCGCCCTCGGCCCGGCACTCGGCGGTGTGCTTCGCGAGGAGCTCCTCGTAGCGGGCGAGGCCCTCCTCGGAGTCGGGATCGAGCCCTTCGGCGGCCACGTCGTGACGGGCGAGGCCCTCGGGGTTGCCGCCGAGGAGGATGTCGACGCCGCGGCCGGCCATGTTCGTCGCGACGGTGACGGATCCGATCCGACCGGCCTGCGTGACGATGTCGGCCTCCCGGGTGTGCTGCTTGGCGTTGAGCACCGAGTGGACGACCCCGCGCTTGTCGAGCTCGCGACTCAGCCGCTCGGACTTCTCGACCGAGACGGTGCCGACGAGGACCGGCTGGCCCTTGTCCTGCTTGTCGAGGATGTCCTCGACCACCGCCGCGAACTTGGACTCCTCGGACCGGTAGATGAGGTCGCTCTCGTCGTCGCGGACGACCGGCTTGTTCGTCGGGATCGGCACGACCTGCAGGTTGTAGGTCGACATGAACTCGGCGGCCTCGGTCAGCGCCGTACCCGTCATCCCGGCGAGCTTGTCGTACATGCGGAAGTAGTTCTGGAGGGTGACCGTCGCGAGGGTCTGGTTCTCCTCCTTGATCTTCACGCCCTCCTTGGCCTCGACCGCCTGGTGCAGGCCCTCGGACCAGCGGCGTCCTTCGAGGATGCGACCGGTGAACTCGTCGACGATCTTCACCTCACCGTTCTGGATGAGGTAGTCCCGGTCCCGCTTGTAGAGCTCCTTCGCCTTGATGGCGACCTGCAGCTGGTGCACGAGGCTGTTCGACACGTCGTCGTAGAGGTTCTCGACACCGAGGCTCTTCTCGACCTTCTCGATGCCCTCCGGCAGCGGGAACACGACCCGCTTCTCCTCGTCGACCTCGTAGTCGACGTCACGCGTCAGGCCTCGGGCCACCGACGCGAACTTGTAGTAGAGCTTGGCGGCGTCGCTCACCCGGCCCGAGATGATGAGCGGTGTGCGCGCCTCGTCGATGAGGATCGAGTCGACCTCGTCGACGATCGCGTAGGCGTGGCCGCGCTGGACCTTCTCCTCGAGAGACAGGGCCATGTTGTCACGCAGGTAGTCGAAGCCGAACTCGTTGTTGGTGCCGTAGGTGATGTCGCAGGCGTACTGCTCGCGCTTGAAGTCCGGGTCCTCCTGGCCGGGCAGCACCATCCCGATCGTGAGCCCCAGGAAGCGGTGGACCTGGCCCATCCACTCGGCGTCACGCTTGGCGAGGTAGTCGTTCACGGTGATGACGTGGACGCCCTTGCGGGTCAGGCCGTTGAGGTAGACCGGCAGCGTCGAGACGAGGGTCTTGCCCTCGCCGGTCTTCATCTCGGCGACCCACCCGAAGTGCAGCGCGGCCCCACCCATGAGCTGCACGTCGTAGTGTCGCTGGCCGATCACCCGGCTCGCGGCCTCGCGAACCACGGCGAAGGCCGGGATCAGGAGGTCGTCGACGTGGCTGCCACGGTCGAGCTGCTCGCGGAACTCGACGGTGCGGTGCTGCAGGTCTTCGTCGGAGAGGGACTGCAGTTCGGCTTCGAGGGCGCCGATGTCGGGTACGAGGTCCGCCAGGGCGCGCACCTTCTTCCCCTCACCGGTGCGCAGGATTCGGTCCATGAAACCCATCGGCCGACCACTCTACCGGCGAGGATCCGCGACCCCGGTGCGGCCGACGAGAATGCGACCTGGATGTTCGCCGGTGGGCCTTCCCCGATCAGGCCAGGCGTTCGACGCTCTGGCCGGTGACGTCGGCGATGAGCTCGAAGTCCTTGTCCACGTGCAGGACGGTCAGGCCGGCCAACTCGGCCGTGGCGGCGATCAGCAGATCTGGGATCGATGGCGCCCGATGCTGGCCGCGATCCGCGAGAAGCTTCTGCACCTCCACCGCACGGTCCTCGATAGCGGGACGGAGGTATTCGACTGGGAGCACGGACAGCGGTGGTCGGGCCAGATCCGCGCGGAGCTCGTCCGCAGATCGGGCGGAGTACCCGATCTCGAGGCGGGTGACGGTGCTGATCCTGATGAGACCACGATTGGCGCGGTTGATCCACGTAGCCGCGTCGGAGCTACCGGGGAGTCTGTTGAACGCGGACTTGTCGATCAACCAGCCGGGGTCAGGCGGGTTCATGTCCAGGCGTGCCGCATGATGTCGGGATCGTCCAGATCGGTGTGTCGGTCGGCGAAGGCCTGCCATCCGCCGAGCGTGGCCGGTGTGGTCCGGTGGGTGGATTCGCGGGTGAGCACCCGGCGCAGGTACTCGGTACGTGAGAGCCCCAGATGGCGGGCACTCTGGTCGAGCAACACGACCACGTCCTCAGGAACATCACGGATCAGGATGTCGGGCATGGATGTCCTCCCACTTTGATAGCGCCATGATATCGCACGATCGCGCATGTTGACCGCAGCTGATGCTGACTGTCCCACCCCGTCCGTAGGGTCACGAGCCGTGCTCGATGTGCTGGTGCCCCGACGATGTGCCCTGTGTCGACGACGGGGGTCCGGGCTGTGCGGTGACTGCGCCTCGGCGCTCGTTCCAGCACCCGAGGTCGTGGCGCCACCCGGCCTCGACGACTGCCGAGCGCTCCTCGTCTACGAAGGCGACGCCGCACGGCTCGTCGCCGAGCTCAAGTTCCGCAACCACCGCGACGCCCTCGACAGCGTCGGCCGTGCACTGGCTGTGCTGATCCACGACATCGCGACCACGGTGGACCTCATCACCTGGGCGCCGACCGGTGCCGCTCGACGACGTGCAAGGGGATATGACCAGGCGGAGCTCCTCGCCCGGGCGACCGCTCGACACGTCGGCACGCGAGCGACCGCGACCCTCCGACGACGTCCGGGCCCACCTCAGACCGGCGCCGGTCGCCTCGACCGGCTGCTCGGTCCGTCGTTCGAGCCGATCCGACCGACGCAAGGTCGGATCGTGGTCGTCGACGACGTGTGGACGACAGGGGCCACGCTCGCGGCAGCAGCGAGATCCCTGCGGGATGCCGGAGCGGGTCGGGTCGACGGCCTGACGCTCGCGGTCCGCCCCTGACCGGCTCAGTTGCCCGGCAGCCCCATCGTCGGGTCCTCGCCGCTCAGGATCCGGTCAACGCGGTCGCGCACCATCGACTGCCACTCCGGATGCGTGAGGATCCAGAAGCGCCGCGTCCGTATCGCATCCACCACGAGTGCTGCCACCGCTGCCGGCTGGAGACCCTCCGCCACGAACGACTCGATCATCGACTTCAGCGCCTCGGCATCGACTGGCCCGGCCTCGCCGTCGCCGCCGGCAGGGACGGACGTCGTCACCCCGACGGGCCGGTTGCGGTCCGACTCGGCGATCCGGGTACGTACCCATCCGGGGCACAGCACGCTGACGCCCACCTCCGGGTGCAGCATCTGCAACTCGATGAACATCGACTCCGAGATCGTGACGACCGCGTGCTTCGACGCGTTGTACGGGCCCATGAACGCCGGTGAGGTCAGCCCCGCCATCGATGCCGTGTTGACGACGTGTCCGCCACCGCTCGCGATGATGCGGGGCGTGAACGCCCGGATCCCGTGGACGACGCCCATCAGGTTGACGCCGAGCACCCAGTCCCACGTCGCCTCGTCGATCTCCCAGGTGACGCCACCGCCACCCACCCCGGCGTTGTTGCACGCCACGTGCAGCGCGCCGAAGACGTCGATCGCGGCCTCGCCGATCCGCTCGACGTCCGCGGCGCGGCTGACGTCAGCGGTCACGGCGAACACGTCCGCTCCGGTCGCCCGCAACGACTGCGCCGCATCCTCGAGGGGACCGGGCTCGATGTCGGCGATCACGAGCTTCATGCCCTGCGCCACGAGCGCATCGGCCATCGCTCTGCCGATCCCGCTCGCTGCGCCGGTGACCACGGCGACCTTGTCCTCGAACTGCTCCATCTGTGCCCCCTGTCGACCTGACGACGCAGGGTAGGTGCGATGGTGGATGCTCTGGGGGAAGAACCCATGCGGGCGCAGGTCCCGATCGGGGAGAATCAAGGGTGATCCACCCCACACGATGACCGCTCTCACCGACCTCCACTCCACCGACGCCGTCGGGTCCGTCCCGTCGCCTCACCCGGGCGCCGCACGTTCATCACGACCGCCGACGGCATGGAACCTCCCGGGACTGACCGGACTTCGCGGCATCGCCGTGGTCGCCGTCATCGCCTACCACCTGGGCTACCTCCCCGGCGGGTTCGTCGGCGTCGACCTGTTCTTCGTGCTGTCCGGGTTCCTGATCACGTCGCTGTTGCTCCGTCATCCACCGCAGGGCCCGTCGGGCCTGACCGCGTGGTGGGCACGCCGGGTCCGACGCCTCACCCCCGCGGTCGCGGTCGTCGTGCTCGCGGTGCTCGTGTTGTTCCTGACACGGTCGGGGATCGCCATGGACGCGTTCGCCACCATGACGTGGTGGCAGAACTGGCACCTCATCGCGGAGGGGACCTCGTACTGGGCCAGTTCGCCGTCCCCGTTGCGCCACGCCTGGTCGCTGTCGATCGAGGAGCAGTTCTACCTGCTGTGGCCCATGCTCCTCGTCGGGTTGGTGGCGCTCAGCCGTCTCCTGCACCGCCGGTTCCGCCATCGGCTGCTCCGACCACCGATCGTCGTCGCCATCGCGGCGGCCATCGGCGCAGTCGTGTCGTTCGCATGGGCGGCCTGGCTGGCTTCGGGAACCGACGCCGACCTGTCCAGGATCTACTTCGGGACCGACACTCGAGCGGGCGCGTTGCTCGCCGGCTGCGCGATGGCCGCGTGGATGCAGCGCCGAGCGGAGCGACGGATCCGCGTGCGACGTGTCCGGCCCTGGACCACCCGGACGGCAGTTCTCGCAGCCATCGCCCTCTGCGTCCTGTGCGTCACGCTGACACCGGACGCCTCGTGGACCTACCGGGGCGGGCTGGCGATCGCAGCAGCCGCCGCACTGGTGCTCGTAGCAGCGTGCACCGGCCCTGGACCGATCGGGACGGCCTTGTCCTGGGACCCCCTGCAGTGGCTCGGAACGAGGTCCTACGCGATCTACCTCTGGTCGTGGCCGACCCAGCTCCTGTTGCAGGAGCACTGGCCGGATCTCCCGTTGGCGCTGGTCGCTGCAGCGACCGTCGCCGTCTCGTTGGTCCTCGCGGACGTGTCCATGCGGTTCGTCGAGAACCCGCTGCGATTCCGATCCGGGTGGGCACAGGCGGTGCGACCGCGCCGGGCCGCGTGGGGCCTCGGCGTGGTCATCCTGGCCGTCATCGGACTCCTCGCCGCCAACTCCACGGTCGAGACCCAGGCCGAGAAGGTCGCCAAAGAGTTCGAGAAGGTACCGGATCCGACGACCACGACGGCCACGTCACTCGGGCCGGCGAAGGGGAACGCTCCCGTCGTGGCTCCGACGACGACCATCTGCGTGCCCACCACGGTGGCGGCCCCCCAGTTCTCCGGCGGCACCGTGTTCGATCCCAGCACCGTCGGCGACGTCGCCGACCCCACCGGCAGCGGTTGCGGGGCGACCCGGGTCCTCGTGGTCGGCGACAGCACCGGGCGTGGCGCCGCGAACGGCCTCCGTCGCAACGCGTCCGACACGCTCGAGGTCTGGGACCGCACCGTGTTGGGTTGCGGCATTCAGGCGACCAAGCCGAACTGTCCGTCGTGGCGCGACATCTGGCCGAAGGCAGTCGCCGAGATCCGACCCCAGGTCGTGCTCGTCCACATGGGCATCTCGACCGACCTGGTCCCCGGCCCGGAACCACGGTTCCTCAGCGCCGAGGCGTCGCAGCTTCGCCAGCAGGTGATCGGCGAGGCGATGGATGCCCTGCGCGCCGGCGGCGCGAGAGTCGTGTGGGCGCTACCGGCGGTGCCGCTCGACCAGGGCACGTTCTACTGCGGCGGCGCGCGCAGGGGGACCGGATGCGATCCGGCGTGGATCCTCAAGTGGGACTCCGACGTGATCGCAGCGGCGGCGCCCCGTGGCGTGACCGTCGTCGACCTCGACAGCTGGGTCGCGTCACGAGGACGCACCCTGGCCGACCGCGGCGACGGCCTGCACTTCTCCGGTGAGGGGCTCGACGCCGAGGCCGCCTGGCTCGCTCCCCAGCTCCGCTGATCCGGGTCCCTTGACACCGACCGAGACCCCGCCGAACTTGTAGCCGTCAGTCGCCCTGGTGGCGTGTGGGCTACAAGTTCGACAAGCGCCGAGGACGTTGTAGCCGTCAGTCGCCCTGGTGGCGTGTGGGCTACAAGTTCGACAAGCCTCGGTTCGGCGAAGGGATCAGTAGCGGTAGTGGTCCGGCTTGTAGGGACCCTCGACCGGGACGCCCAGGTACGCCGACTGGTCCGCGGTGAGCGTCGTGAGCCGCACGCCGAGCGCGTCGAGGTGGAACCGCGCGACGTTCTCGTCGAGCTGCTTCGGCAGCACGTGGACGCCGAGCGGGTAGTCGGCGGTCTTGGTGAACAGCTCGATCTGCGCGAGCACCTGGTTCGAGAACGAGCAGCTCATCACGAAGCTCGGATGACCCGTGGCGCAACCGAGGTTCAGCAGCCGGCCTTCGGCGAGGATGATCAC
>CAYSCB010000168.1:0-6731 GCA_964429335.1 uncultured Aquihabitans sp. | reverse complement strand
ACGTGTGCTCCTACCACCTGCAGGAGGCCGGGGCCACGCCGGTGCAGGAGATCGCGTACTCGCTGGCGTGCGCGATCGGCGTCCTCGACGCGGTCCGTGAGTCGGGTCAGGTCGCCGAGGACCGCATGCCGGCCGTCGTCGCGTCGGTGAGCTTCTTCGTCAACGCCGGCATCCGCTTCGTCGAGGAGACCGCGAAGATGCGGACCTTCACGCGCATGTGGGACCGCATCACCGCCGAGCGCTACGGCGTCACCGACCCGAAGGCACGCCGGTTCCGCTACGGCGTGCAGGTCAACTCCCTCGGACTCACCGAGGCGCAGCCCGAGAACAACATCCAGCGGATCGTGCTCGAGGCGCTCGGGGTCACGCTGTCCCGTGACGCCCGGGCGCGTTCGCTGCAGCTCCCGGCGTGGAACGAGGCACTGGGTCTGCCGCGACCCTGGGACCAGCAGTGGTCGTTGCGAATCCAGCAGGTGCTCGCACTCGAGACCGACCTGCTCGAGTACCCGGACATCTTCGAGGGGTCCGTCGTGATGGACGGCCTGACCTCGGACCTCGAAGACGCCGCACAGGCCGAGCTCGACGACGTCCTCGCGTTGGGCGGTGCGTTCGAGGCGATCGACGAGCTCAAGGGCCGCCTCGTGCGCTCGCACACCGAACGGATGCGACGGATCGAGTCCGGCGATCTGACCGTCATCGGCGTCAACGCCTTCACCGAGACCGCCGATTCGCCGCTCGCCGGCGACGACAGCATCCTCAAGGTCGATCCTGCGGTCCAGGACGAGATGATCGCGGACGTCAGGACGTGGCGAGCGCAACGCGACCAGGGGGATGTCGACCGGTCGCTCGATGAGTTGGAGCAGGTGGCCCGCGGCGACGGCAACATCATGGAGCCGACGATCGCGTTGGCCCGTGCCGGGGGGACGACCGGCGAGTGGGCCGACCGCCTACGCGAGGTGTTCGGCGAGTACCGCGCCCCGACCGGTGTGGCCGCTGCGGTCGGCGTCGCCGGATCCGATGGGCTGCGTGCCCTGTCCGAGCGCCTGCGCCACCTCGACGGCGGGCCTCCCCGACTCCTCATCGCGAAGCCGGGCCTCGACGGGCACTCGAACGGGGCGGAGCAGATCGCCGTGGCGGCCCGCGACGCCGGCATGGAGGTGATCTACCAGGGGATCCGCCTGACGCCGGAGCAGATCGCAGCCGCCGCCCGGGACGAGGACGTCGACGTCGTCGGCCTGTCCATCCTGTCCGGATCGCACCTCGAGCTGGTGCCGGAGGTCGTCCGGCTCCTGCGCGACGAGAACGTCACCGCTCCGGTCGTGGCCGGTGGCATCATCCCCGAGGACGACCGACCCAAGCTCCTCGACGACGGGGTCTCCGCCGTGTTCACGCCCAAGGACTTCGAGCTCACCCGGATCATGACCCAGATCGCGGATCTCGCCGTGGCGGCACGAACCTGACCGAGATGGCCCGACCCGTCACCGATGCGGCTCCGACCCAGATGAATGTTCACGTCCGACAGCCGGCTTACCGATGGGAGATCCATGGTTGACGCTCGTGTCATCGCGCTCGTCCTCGGAGTCGCCGGAGCGATCTTCGGGATCTCGGCGCTGCTGTTCGACACCGGGGCGTTCGGCGCCGCAGCGGGAGCTGCCGCGATCGGTGCCGGCGTCGTGGCCCTCTGGAGCACCCCCCGGACACCGCCGGCAGCCACCGACGAGGAGCTGACGGCCCGGGACCGGACGATCGACCGGACACGCCAGGAGCTCGCCGAGGCCCGCGCCGAGATCGACGAGCTGACCGCAACGCAACCCGGATCGGACGCCTCCGATGCCGACACGGCGCTCGTGGTCCAGCGAACCGGCGACGCTTCCGATCATCCGGCACCCGGGTCGGAACCGTCGGCGCTGACCGACGCCGACTCGCAGCTGTTCTCCGAGGCCTACTTCCTCGTGGCGCTGCAGTCCCGCCTCGCGTCGGCCCGACGCCACCTGCGGCCGGTGTCGGTCTGCCTGATCGAGGTGACCGAGGGCCAGGCCGACACCGTCGTCGGCCCTGCGCCGGCCGGACGTGTCGCGGACGCGATCCGCCAGACCGTGCGTGAGGCGGACATCGCGTGCCGCATGGATGACGGCACCTTCGCCGTCATCCTCGAGGACACGCCCGAGAACGGCGCCGTCTGGACCGTTGAACGGACCCGCCGCAACCTCGTGAGCCGCTTCGGCATCCACACGATGTGGGCCGGGGTCGCCTGCTACCCGGCACACGCGTTCAGCGGTGAGGAGCTCGTGGAACAGGCCCGCTCCGCGCTGCACTCCGCACAGGAGTGGAACCAGGACCGCATCGAGGTCGCCGCCGTCCCCTCCTGAACTCGGCACGTCTCACGTCGATCATCGACGTGAAACGTTCTCGGTACTCAGGCTCCGTCGAGCTCGGCCCGGATCTCGCGCCCATCGGCGTCGAGATCCCGACCCACCCACCGCACCCGACCCGGGGTCCGGCTCAAGCGGGCGACGACCTCGGGCATCGGGAACCCGTCGACCTCGATGATCGCTCTGCGATCCCGGAAGTGCGGGTCCGCTGCGATGTCGGCCATGTCGTAGACGGGCGCCACCGCGGCGTGCGCCTCTTCGAACTCCGCGAGTACCTCGTCGGTGGTCCGGGCCGCCATCCACTCGGTCATCCGGGCGTCGATCTCCTCGCGATGTGCGACGCGACCGTCGAAATCGGTGAACCGCGGGTCGTCGCCGAGACCGATCAGATCCATCACCCGGCGGGCGACTGAATCAGCGCTGGTGGACACCGCAACCCATCGGCCGTCGCCCGTCAGGTAGGTGTTGCGCGGCACGGTGTAGGGGATGCCGGCACCGAGCCGTTCCTGGGTCTCGCCCAGCACACCGTAGAGCGGGACGAGCGGCCCCATGAGCTGCAGCATCGACTCGATCAGGTTGACGTCGACGACCTGGCCGACACCCGAGTGGACCGCCACCATCGTCGCGAACGCAGCGACGAGGGCGGCGACCTCGTCGGTCAGCGCGATCGGTGGGAGCAGCGGCTGGCCGTCGGGCTCCCCGTTGATGGCGGCGAACCCGGACAGCGCCTCGGCCTGGGTCGCGAACCCCGGCCGATCACGGTACGGGCCGGTCTGGCCGAAGCCGGTCACGCGGGTGATGACGAGGCGGGGGTTGGTCTCGTGCAACGTCTCGGGTGCGAGACCGAGTCGTTCGAGGGTGCCGGGTCGGAAGTTCTCGACGAGCACATCGGCGGAGTCGCACAGCCTCCGCATGACCGCCAGGTCGTCGGGGTCCTTGAGGTCGAGGGCGATCGTCCGCTTGTTGCGCCCGACGATCTTCCACCACATCGACCGTCCGTCGGACGGGTCCCTCCAGCCCATCGCCCGCACGCCGTCACCGGCCGGCGGCCGCTCCACCTTGATGACGTCCGCGCCGAAGTCGGCCAGGTAGCGGGCGCATCCGGGTCCGGCGATGACGGTGGCGAGGTCGATCACCCGCAGATCGGAGAGCGGTCCGGATCGCTCCTCGTCCGAGGTGGTCATCGGCGCCTCGGACGTTCCGGGACGGCGAAGCAGCGGTCCGCCAGCGATCCGAGCGCGTAGCCCTCGTAGGTACCGGCGAACATGTGACGGGTCCGCTCGCTCCACTCGAGAGCGACCGGGTCGGTCACCCGTCGGTGGATCTGCAGGACGAGCCCGTCGTACACCCGGTACTCGGCCCACGATCCGGGGAAGTCCTTGACCGTGCCGATCTCGGCGAACGGGACGTCACCGACCCCGGGAAGACCGACCCGCTTGTTGCGGTGGGTGTGACCGGCGAAGTACCCGAGCAGGCGCGACCGTCGTTCGAAGACCTCGGCGAGCGCCTCGGTGTCGTCGGGGACGAGACCGAAGGTCCGGTCGTGGCGTTGCTCCTCCGCCGGGTTCCACACGGGGTGGTGTCCGAACACGAGAACCGGGCGGTCGGCGCGTTGGCCGAGCTCGTCGAGCCAGTCGAGCTGGTCGGCGGAGAGGTGCCCGTTGATCGTCTCGTCCCGGGAGGTGTCGAGCACCGCCAGGGTGACCCCGTCGAGCTCGCGCTCCTGCATCGGCCAGGCGCCACGCTGCTGACGGTGGTAGCTCTCGTGGTTGCCGCGGACCCACATCAGACGGTCACCGAACGCACCGCCGTAGATCTCGAGGAACCGGTCGACCTCGTCGTCGGTGCCGTTCGAGGTGACGTCGCCCTTGACCACGACCACGTCCGGTTCCCAGGACCGCATGTCCGCAACCACCGCTGCGTTCATCGTCTCCGGGTACGGCGGCTCTCCCGGCCCGACCGAGTACGTCTCCCAGTCGATGCCGTCGATGTGGCCGCACACCGTCTCGCCCAGGTGCACGTCGTTCGCGGTCACGACCCGGGCGAGCAGCTCGCCACGGCGCGGCAGGGTGCGAACCTCGACACCGTCGACGTCGACGGACGTGTCCGGCTCGAGATCCCGGTAGGTCGACGCGTCGGCGCCGCGGAACACGACGACCTCGTCGTCCGCGACCGTCATCACCTCCGCCCGCCGAACTCCGGGTTCAGCGGCGCCTCGCAGCGTCACATCCGTCACAGAGATCGAGGATACGGCCCGTTCATCCACCGACCACCCGGGCGAGACGGCGATCCCAGCGGCGCAACGCCACGGGATCCACCTCCTCGGGCGACACGGCGCCCAGGCGCTCGGCAGCCACGCACCTCGCGAGCCACGGTGACATCAACGCCGCGAGGCCGGGATCGCGTCGGTACGCCCGCAACGCCGCGAGCATCTCGGAGAAGGCGAGAGACCGCCAGCGCTGGTCGAGTCCACCCGCGGCCATCTCCGGGGTGAACAGACCGGAGACGATCATGCGCCGGATGCCGTCGGAGCCGATCGCGGAGCTGCAGCGACGGAAGGTGTCGTAGGCAGCGAGGGTCCCACCGAGCTCACGGTGGTAGGCGTGCTGGTAGGACCACAGCGCCGCGGTCGAGCCCGGATCGAGGCACGCGCCGACCTGTTCGGCGAGGACGGTGCCGGCGATCATCCCGACGCCGATGCCGCTGCCGTGCGCGGGGAACACCTGGCAGGCAGCGTCACCGACGAGCGCGACGCCACCTGCTCCGAGTCGGGCGTACGGCCGGCGCAGCGGGATGAGGCCGTCGCCGCCGTAGCGCACCGCCCCGACCCACGGTTGTGCGGCCAGGAAGCGCTCCAGGATCGTGCGCGCTGTCCCCCACTCCCCCGAGGCGATGGTGCCGGTCAGGATCCCGACCTCGTCGAGACCGGATCGGACGTCGACGGCGAGCGCCGAGAAGCCGCCGTCGAGACCGACCTTGCTGATCGTGTCACCGGGGACCGCACCGTGGGCGTCGAGGAACCGGCGGGCACCGTCAGGGTCGGCGATCTCGAAGCTGTGCTGAGCCGCGGTGCAGAGGAGCTCACGCCCAACCGACGGACACCACGCAGCGAGCTCCGGCACCTGCGAGCGCAGCACGCCGCGTCGACCGGAGGCGTCGACGAACAGAGCGGCCTCCAGGTGCACCCGGGCGGCCTCGTCGCCGCCCCGTTCACCATCCCCTGAAGCGACGGCCGCCGTGAGCGTCAGGCTCCGGACGCGTCCGTCGACGAGCGTCGGGGCGAGATCACGCGCACGATCGAGGAACGCCACGCCCTCCTTGCGGCACAGCACGACGAGTCGGTCGTTGAGCCGGCGCATGTCGGCATGGACCGTCGGCGCGTCGACGGTGACCGGGCCGACGTCGCCCGGGCCGAACAGCAGGCTGTGTCCGTCGGTGTCGTGCACCTCGTCGGAATCAGGCGCGGCGATCCCGGCGCGCGTGTACTGCCATGGAAGCACGGCGTTGTCCCAACGCGCACCACCCTCGCCGAGTCGACGCGATTCGACGACGGTGACGTCGAGGCCGCGACGGGCGAGCTGCAATGCCGCGTTCAGCCCGGCGGTTCCAGCGCCGACGACGACCGCTACGGCTCCGGACCGGGGCGACTCACCCCTTCCCATCACCGCCACCTCCCGTCATCGCCGAGTCGGACATGGCCCGTGGAGTCAGGTGACCTCCGGGGATGGGCACACCGACTCAGGCCGGTCGTCCACGTCGCAGCGGAACGGGCTTCGACCACCATCGACCCGACCACCGCCAGCGCGACACCTGCTGCGCAGCGACGGGAGCACCCGCTCCGGGCAGCCCGAGCTGGAGCGCCGCGACGATCGCTGCGGCCTCCTCCTCGGTGGGCTCCGGTGTGATCTGCACGACTGCCATGTCTCGCTCCGTGTCGTCGGTGGTCGTGTCGTCAGTGGTCGTGTCGTCGGTGGTCCGCTCAGAGCGGCATGTTGCCGTGCTTGCGGTTCGGGAGTTCCTCGCGCTTGGTGCGCAGCAGCTCCAACGCCGCGATGAGCTTGATGCGGGTCTCGGCCGGGTCGATCACGTCGTCGACGTAGCCGCGGTCGGTGGCTTCCCACGGGTTGAGGTAGGTCTCCTCGTAGGACTCGATCAGCTCGGCCCGACGCGCGACGGGGTCCGCCGCCTCGGCGAGCTCACGACGGTTCACGATCTCCACCGCACCCTGGGCGCCCATGACCGCCAGCTCGGCCGAGGGGTACGCGAACGCCAGGTCGGACCCGATCGATTTCGAGTCCATGACCACGTAGGCGCCGCCGGAGGCCTTGCGGTTGATCACCGAGATCCGAGGCACCGTGG